>NZ_QUIB01000033.1:0-628 GCF_003480025.1 Clostridium sp. AM46-21 | reverse complement strand
AGCGTAACGATCAATGACATTCCGGTAGGAACTTATACAGTAAGTGAGGAAGCAAATGGAACCGCGGTTAAGGATTATGGCTTAACAGTAAGTGGTGAAGGTAATGTCATCGTCACTAAGGATGCGACAGCGACCGCAACTGTAACGAACACTTATACTCAGGATAAGGGAAGCTTAACGGTAGCCAAGGCAGTTGCAGGATATACCTTTGATGCAAGCAAGACATTCATGATCTACGTAACAAACGCAAGTGGTGAATATGTTCTTGCAGATGGAAGCATAAGCGCAACCAAGACAGGAATCAGCGTACCGGCAAACGGAAACGTAACGATCAATGACATCCCGGTAGGCACATATAACGTAAGCGAAGAGCAAACCGGAACAGCAGTTGCAAACTATGGCTTAGCAGTCAGTGGTGAAGGTAATGTCACCGTCACCAAGGATGCGACAGCAACAGCAACCGTAACGAACACTTATACACAGGATAAGGGAAGCCTGACGGTAGCCAAGGCAGTTGTAGGATATGACTTTGGAGCAGCAGGTAAGAACTTTACAATTTATGTAACAAACGCAAGTGGTGAATATGTTCTTGCAGATGGAAGCATAAGCGCAACCAAGACAGGAATCA
>NZ_QUIB01000032.1:0-710 GCF_003480025.1 Clostridium sp. AM46-21 | reverse complement strand
GCTTATGGGAAACACCCGTACCCATCCCGAACACGACGGTTAAGACGTAAGCGGCCGATGGTACTGCACTGGAGACGGTGTGGGAGAGTAGGTGGCTGCCAGCTCCAAGTTTGATCAGAAATGGTCAAAGTGCTTATCAAGTGTAAGCAGAAAAAGAGATGGGCTTATAGCTCAGCTGGTTAGAGCGCACGCCTGATAAGCGTGAGGTCGATGGTTCGAGTCCATTTAAGCCCACTCTGGGGGTATAGCTCAGTTGGGAGAGCACCTGCCTTGCAAGCAGGGGGTCACGAGTTCGAATCTCGTTATCTCCACGAAAACATAGGACGAGCGTCCGGTGTTTGGAAAGCGGTTCACGAAGAACTTGTTCTTCGGTGAAACGATTGACAAACAGGAGGACATTCGTAGAATGTCCGTGATGAAGTAAGCGAAGCTTACGAATCCCGGAAGCGAAAATAAAGCCTTATGTTTCAATGTGTACCTTGAGAATTTCATACAGAAAGAAATAGAGATATTATTAATAAGCCATTAATAATTAACAAGACATCAAATAATCCAAGAAACGTTTCAAGAGATTGAAACAAAACGCGAATCAAGTTATCGAAAGATAGCAACGGACCACAGCATATCAAGCTACGTATGCTGTAAGGTTAAGTTAGAAAGAGCGCAGGGTGGATGCCTTGGCACTGAGAGCCGAAGAAAGACGTGATAAG
>NZ_QUIB01000031.1:0-713 GCF_003480025.1 Clostridium sp. AM46-21 | reverse complement strand
AGTTGCAAACTATGGCTTAGCAGTCAGTGGTGAAGGTAATGTCACCGTCACCAAGGATGCGACAGCAACCGCAACTGTAACGAACACTTATACCCAGGATAAGGGAAGCCTGACGGTAGCCAAGGCAGTTGCAGGATATACCTTTGATTCCAGCAAGACATTCATGATCTACGTAACAAACGCAAGTGGTGAATATGTTCTTACAGATGGAAGCGTAAGCGCAACCAAGACAGGAATCAGCGTACCGGCAAACGGAAGCGTAACGATCAATGACATACCTGTAGGAATTTACAGTGTAAGTGAAGAGCAAACCGGAACAGCAGTTGCAAACTATGGCTTAGCAGTCAGTGGTGAAGGTAATGTCACCGTCACCAAGGATGCGACAGCAACCGCAACTGTAACGAACACTTATACCCAGGATAAGGGAAGCCTGACGGTAGCCAAGGCAGTTGCAGGATATACCTTTGATTCCAGCAAGACATTCATGATCTACGTAACAAACGCAAGTGGTGAATATGTTCTTACAGATGGAAGCGTAAGCGCAACCAAGACAGGAATCAGCGTACCGGCAAACGGAAGCGTAACGATCAATGACATACCTGTAGGAATTTACAGTGTAAGTGAAGAGCAAACCGGAACAGCAGTTGCAAACTATGGCTTAGCAGTCAGTGGTGAAGGTAATGTCACCGTCACCAAGGATGCGACAGCAACCG
>NZ_QUIB01000030.1:0-766 GCF_003480025.1 Clostridium sp. AM46-21 | reverse complement strand
GCTTATGGGAAACACCCGTACCCATCCCGAACACGACGGTTAAGACGTAAGCGGCCGATGGTACTGCACTGGAGACGGTGTGGGAGAGTAGGTGGCTGCCAGCTCCAAGCTTGATCAGAAATGGTCAATATGCTTATTCAGGTAAGCATGAAGATAAGATGGGCTTATAGCTCAGCTGGTTAGAGCGCACGCCTGATAAGCGTGAGGTCGATGGTTCGAGTCCATTTAAGCCCATGAACCAAATGGGGGTATAGCTCAGTTGGGAGAGCACCTGCCTTGCAAGCAGGGGGTCACGAGTTCGAATCTCGTTATCTCCACGGAAACATAGGACGAGCGGTCGGTGTTTGGAAAGCAGCTCATGAAGAACTTGTTCTTCGATGAGGTGATGGACAAACAGGAGGACATTCGTAGAATGTCCGTGATGAAGTAAGCGGAGCTTACGAATCCCGGAAGCGAGTGATAAACTTGCAGAGTAAATCTTATGTTTCATAAAAGAGTACAAAAGAGGATAACCTCGCTAAGTGCTCAATGTGTACCTTGAGAATTTCATACAGAAAGAAAAGAGATATTATTAATAAGCCATTAATAATTAACAAGACATCAAATAATCCAAGAAACGTTTCAAAAGATTGAAACAAACGCGAATCAAGTTATCGGAAGATAGCAACGGACCACAGCATATCAAGCTACGTATGCTGTAAGGTTAAGTTAGAAAGAGCGCAGGGTGGATGCCTTGGCACTGAGAGCCGAAGAAAGACGTGATAAG
>NZ_QUIB01000003.1:0-223063 GCF_003480025.1 Clostridium sp. AM46-21 | reverse complement strand
GGATATGACTTTGGAGCAGCAGGTAAGAACTTTACAATTTATGTAACAAACGCAAGTGGTGAATATGTTCTTGCAGATGGAAGCATAAGCGCAACCAAGACAGGAATCAGCGTACCGGCAAACGGAAGCGTAACAATCAATGACATCCCGGTAGGCACATACAACGTAAGCGAAGCTCCAACCGGAACAGCAATTACGAATTATGATCTGACAGTCAGTGGCGAAGGTGATGTAAATGTAACAAAGGATACAGTTGTCAATGCAACCGTAACAAATACATATACATATCTGACTACATCCGTAACTGTTAAGAAAGCATGGAACGATAATAACAACAAGGCCAATAAGAGACCTGGATTTGTAACGGTACAGCTTTATGCCGGAACAACTATATCAGGAATTCCGGTACAGCTTGATGAAAGCAATGGTTGGACAAAGACTTGGGATAATCTTCCGAAATATGATGCAAACGGATTAATCCAGTATACGGTCAAGGAAGTAAATG
Source organism: Clostridium sp. AM46-21 (assembly GCF_003480025.1). NCBI lineage: Bacteria > Bacillati > Bacillota > Clostridia > Eubacteriales > Clostridiaceae > Clostridium > Clostridium sp. AM46-21. The sequence continues at coordinate 222,558 of NZ_QUIB01000003.1, read as the reverse complement.
TACCTAAGGAATATACCGACAGCATAACAACAGATCCTGCAACAGGTGAGATTACAATTACAAATACAAGAACCAGCACAAAGGGTAAACTTGTATTAACAAAGACCGTTGTTGGTGATGTCGATAAGGCAGAAGCTGAAAATGTGATCAAGTTCAAGATTACAGACGAAGCAGGTAATTCCGAGACATATGCACTGACTGATTTCCAGTATGATGTATCGACAAAGAAATATACATTAGAACTGGATAAGCCGGCTGGAACTTATACCATTGAAGAAATACAGTATGATATTGATGGATATGAAACAAGCAGCATCAAATACGTAGTAGGAACAGGCCTCAGAAGGATGGTAAGTCAGCAGAAGCAACAGTAGTTGTAGATGAAACAGTAAATGTTGCATTTGTCGATACATATGATAAGACAACTACAACAGAGAATACGACAGAAGTTACAACTACAACGGAAGATACAACAGAGATTACAACCACGACGGAAGATACAACAGAGATTACAACCACGACGGAAGATACAACAGAGATTACAACCACGACGGAAGATACAACAGAGGTCACAACTGAAACAGAAGATACAACTGAGACAGAAGACACTACGGAGATCACGACAACGGAAGACAAACCTTCCACTCCACCGGATACACCAAAAACCGGCGATGATGCTCCACTTATGCCACTTGTAATCCTGTTTATGCTCAGTGCAGCAGGAGTTGTAACAGTGATTGTTGTAAAAAAGAAAAATGATCGTGCAGATCGTAAATAAAAAGAATCTATAAAAACAACAAGTAAAGGTCAGGCACTCTGGTATGCAGAAATGCATATCAGGGTGCTTTTTCCTGTTATTTATGTCGAAATATAGCGAATGAATTCTAACTGAAAAAAGAAATAGTTGCACAATGTCGAAATATCGGTTATAGTAATTGCAATGCTAGAGAGATCTTGATGGAAGAAAATCAGATAAGGTCTTTCGAAAAACGGAAAAAAGAAAAAGGGGGGACGGTCTCGAAGGTGAGACTATAAACGTATGAGTAAGATAACATATGTCAGAACGCAACGGGATAAAAAAGTTGCATTTCTATTATTTCTATTTAGTGCTATTCTGATAGCGCTTATTATCTGGGGTGGGAATGTATTTTCCAAATTTGAACAATATGTTGATATATCCAGTAAGAATACGATCGCAGCAATGATGGAACAGGTAGAACATTCCTATCAAATGCAGATTAATTCAATGTATGAAGAAACAGAACGTCTTGAGAACTATCTGTTTGATGGCAAAACGAGGTCTGTTGTACTGGCAGATTATGAAGATTATTTTATAGCTATGGAGAATGATTCTGTACGGGATATCGTATTCGTTGATCATACCGGAAAATATATCTGTGATGATGGCAAAACAGGGACATTGGATTTGGGTGATACAAAGGGCACTCTGTTTGATGTTGGCGGTCAGTCTGTCCAATATTGTACCTGGAGAAACGGAGAAGAAATATTTGTTGTAGCAAAAAAATATGAAGCGTTCTATGTAAATGAAAATGAATATGAAGTCATAGCGTTTATTTATAATACAAATAGGGTAAATGATCTGTTTATTGATTCCGCATACGGGGGACAGGCAAAACTCTATGTGACAAATGCAGACAGCATGGTAACATATGCGGATCTGGATAATAACGAGGGTATTGTGCGCAATTATAATATCCTTGATCACTATCTGGATGAGTCGGTGATCGGAGAGGAACAATATGCACAGATCACAGAGGATTTCAGCGAAGGCAGACAGAATTGTGTTACCCTATATAAAGGAAAAAATGCAGAATATTTCTATTACCAGCCATTAGAAGGAACGGAGTTCTTTCTCGTATTTCAGGCGCCGTGTGCAGTGGTACAGAGTGTATTGACGGATTATCAGAAGAAGGTGTCACGTTCATGGATGGTTACGGTTGTGATCATTGCATGTATCATGTTAGTGCTGGCAGTAGGTACGGTCGGAGCGATCCATATGAGGACCTGGTATGAATATGAGCGACAGACGGCTGATATGCACCGGGAAAATAATGTACAGTTGCGGCGTATGAATGCAGTGATGGAGGAAACCGTCCGGGAGTACCGGTTAGCACAGGAAGGGGCTTTGGAAGAAGAAACCGAAGAGGAAGCGGCTGAAAGAGCGGCGGAGGAAGAACGGGAAAAAGAAAGACAGATCCGTGAAGCACTTCCAAGGGTCGCATTCGTAGGCGAACGTTTTCTGCTGGTCGATGATAATGATATGGAAGGACTGCTTTTGCAGGAGGCATTGACCAAAAGAGGAGCGGAATGTACCATAGCAAAGAGCGGAGAGCAGGCATTGAAGATGTTTAAACGTTCAAAGCATGAAAAGTTCCAGTATATATTGATGGACGCTGATATGCCGGATATGGATGGCTATCAGGCAGCCAGAAGAATCCGGCTGATGGATCATCCGCAGGCAAAAACGATACCGATTCTGGCAATGACTTATCACGCAACACCAGAGGCTATGCGGATGGCAGCTATAACAGGTATGTCCGGTCAGGTTGAGAAGCCGGTTAAAATGCAGACGCTTGCTCTGATCATAACTAAACTGAAGAGTAAGAACAGGGTTCATCCAGGATATGATTATGACAGAAAATAGCAAGAAACCGAAAAAACAGTATTTGTATTTTCTGTTGAAGTGTAATGAAAAAACTATTATTTACATTTTCTATTGAGATGTTATACTAATGCTATATGCAGTTAGAGATGGATGATGTTTTATAGGACATATGATATTACGCTGCATATATTGATATTAGGAAACGAAATGGAGTAAGACTGGAATGGAATTTGAAAATGATGTAAAAGCAGTCGTTGCAGAAATGGCTGAGGCGTTAAATAAGAATTATTCGGATCAGAAATTATTTGATCTGTCACTCGGAGAACGACTTCCACAGAAGGATGAGATCATTGATTTTGTGGATGAATTACGGAAAGTAACATTTCCGGGTTTCTTCGGGAGAGAGAATATGGCATATGCCAATAAGGAGTATTTTGCAGGACATAAGCTGTCATTGATATATGATAAATTATTCCGTCAGATCAAGGTGGCATTGAGTTATAAAAATGATGCTAAGAGCTATCAGGAGATCACAGAGGAAGCGCAGGAGAAAGCTCTGGGCTTTATCCGTTGCATACCGGAGGTTCAGGCACTTCTTTGCAAAGACGTAGAAGCGGAATATAACGGAGATCCGGCTGCAAACAGCCGTGAAGAGATCATATTCTCCTATCCGGGGTTATTTGCGATATTTGTATACCGATATGCACATGTGCTCTATCAGATGAAGGTACCGTTTATTCCAAGGATCATGACAGAATATGCACATGGTGAAACAGGAATCGATATCAATCCGGGTGCCAATATTGGTGAATATTTCTTTATTGACCATGGAACCGGAATCGTTATCGGTGAAACAACCGATATTGGAAATAATGTAAAAATCTATCAGGGGGTTACCCTTGGTGCGCTGTCGACCAGAAAGGGCCAGCAGTTGTCCGGTGTCAAACGTCACCCAACCATAGAAGACAATGTAGTTATCTATGCGAATACAACCATTCTTGGTGGCGAGACCATTATTGGTGCAAATTCCGTAGTGGCGGGAAATACCTTCGTGACGAAGTCCATCCCTGCAAACACCAAGGTTGCCTCCACCATGCCGGAACTTGAAATCAAGACCTCAAACTAAATAGTTATAACAGACAAAACAGGTGGACGCTCTCTAACAGCCTGACTATAATTGACTCGCATAATTTCTATTCGCTGCACATGCCTGATTCGTAAATACTCCTGTGCCAACTCGTCTTTCGGACTCAAACAGGCACCCGTATTTACTGGCAATGTGCATCTAATTACGAAATTTTCGCTAATGTCAATATATAGTCAGGCTGTTAGAGAGCGTCCACCTATTTTTGCCTTTCATACAGATATAAAGTCTTACAAATACCGGAACATTTCTTTGGCATCCTCTTTTTTAGTGGAGTCGGCAATCATCGTTACCTCGACTTTGACGGTCTTGTTGCCGAAGCCGATCTCGATAACGTCGCCGACCTTCACATCAGTGGATGCCTTGGCAACCTTGTCGTTTATCATAACACGTCCGGCGTCGCAGGCTTCATTTGCGATGGTTCTTCTTTTGATCAGTCGTGAAACCTTTAAATATTTGTCTAATCTCATTTGTATATCTCCTTTTGTATTTTAAATGATAGTGTTCCATATAGTCGTAAGAGTATTTTGTTGGAAGGCTTATGCCATTCCATTTACTGTTTTGTATTTGAAGAGCATTTCGGCGTGATTCTGCTCTTCGACCTGGATGTCAGCTAGAAGCTTACGGATCGCACTGTCACCAAATATGAATACATCACTGTTATATTCAGAGGATGCGAGCTTTTCGCTGGTGATACAGTCTGTTGCAAGAAAGGCATCATCCTTCTTATCCTGAGACTGTCCGAGCTGACTGTAGGTAGCTTTTGGGTCGTAGTCTCTGCCATCACTGTCATTGCAGTTGCAGCTTGGTACGGTTCCAGTCAGAACCTGCTCCAGACTGTCATAGTGCTTCTGTTCATTTCCCTTCAGCGTGGTAAATAATTCCTGTAACACAGGATCCTTTGCCTGGGCTGCATATTTGTCGTATTTGTCAATGCAGGCCTGTTCCAGTGTCTGAAGATCCTTGATCGCCTGTTTTTCCTTTTCTTTTAAGACCATAGTTATTGCCTCCTGCTTATTTAATGAATTGATACATATAACAGGTATGCAGGGACAACCGGCAGTACGCTGTTTTTTGCATCTATCAGAAGTATTGCCAGAAGACAGTCGGGTTATTCCGGCAAATAATCATATCATACAAGACTGCAGTCCGATTATTCTGGAAAACAGAAAAGCAAAAGGGATGCTGATTTATACGATGCAGCATCCCTTAAGTACTTGATTCGTTCTATAAAAAACTAGTTAAGTGAATCCTTTAAAGCCTTACCAGCTTTGAATTTTGGAGACTTAGAAGCAGCGATTGTCATTGTTTCGCCTGTTCTTGGGTTTCTACCTTCTCTTGCTTCTCTTTCAGCAACTTCGAATGTACCGAAACCAACTAACTGAACCTTCTCACCCTTCTTTAATTCTTCAGCTACAACGTCTGTAAAAGCCTTTAAAGCCTTCTCAGCATCTTTCTTTGATAATTCTGTCTTTTCTGCTATAGCAGCAACTAATTCAGTCTTGTTCATCGAAAAAATCCTCCTAAAATACTCATAATATATTATCCTGGTGAGCTAAACCGGATAACTCCTGGCGTAAGTCACGCCCCAACATGTATATTTATACCTAAAATGCCAGTATTTGTCAAGGTTAGAACGCCATTTTGCCTTGAAAAACCTTGATTTTTCGCCATTTCTCAAGGCAAATGACATAGAATTAGTTCTCCATCTGTTTTCCGAGAAAATTAGCAGCAATGATCGCGGTTTTCTGTTCAGTTTCCCCGAAACGCATTTTGTCATCTTTGCTCAATACAATGACCGCTCCGATCGCGTCACCTTCACAGATGATCGTCTGGATCACCTGTCCGGCATAGTCAGTGTCATCGGAAGTGATGTTGACATATTTTGTATCACCGCGGCGGGCAATTATAGCTTCCCGGTCATTGATGACATCCTCCAGATCCTTGTGGATGGATTTGCCGACCAACTCTTTCTTTGGCATGCCGGCTACTGCAATGATCTGATCGCGGTCAGTGACGCATACCGGACAGCCGAGGATCTGTGAAATGGAATCTACATATTGCTGTGCAAAGGTTCCGAGCTCGCCGAGCGGGGAATATTTTTTTATGATAACTTCGCCGTCTTTTCCGGTAAAGATCTCAAGGGGATCACCTTCCCGGATCCGAAGCACACGCCGGATCTCTTTCGGAACAACGATCCTGCCCAGATCGTCGATACGTCTGACAATTCCTGTGGGTCTCATACTTATTTTTCCTCCAATACCCATATTTTGTAAGAATGTTTTTTGTAATAAAAAATACATCCTTTTTTGCTAGGTTTTAGCTTTAGAATTAGTATGTGGCAAATGTGGGGAATTATACTCTTACAAATACGAATGAATATAAATTTATGGCTAAGAGATAGTAAAGAACAAAAAATAAAAATCAGTCAAAACTGATCAATATCGGCAAGCTGGAAGAATTGTTTGTTGAGATATGGGATTGAGAACAGGTTCTACTGCAGGTATAAGCTTCATATACTGTTCTAACAGACTTAAGAAAGCTTCTGAAGGCTTTTTGGAAAAGGGGAATACATGGAGAAGGTACAGAGCACAGGAAATTCCGATGGACATAAACTGATCATGGATGCCAGAAAGGAAGCAAAGATAACCGGAGTGGAAAAGGTAATCTCGTTTGAACCGGATCTGGTATATCTTCTCACAAAGGCCGGAAAGATGAAGCTGACCGGAAAAGATATGCATATGACGAATCTGGATATTGACAAGGGCGTTCTTGACATGAATGGAAAGGTTGACTGTATTTGTTATATGACAGATAAAGAGGACAGAACATTTTCGCTTAAGAGGTTGTTTAAATAATGACGGAAATGATGGAACAACAGTCAACCGCGTTTGCCGTATGTGTGCTATGCGGCGTAATCATTGGTTTTCTGATAAGTTGTTTTTATGCTTTGAAAAAAGCGATAAAGATGCATGACGTCTGGATCGGTATTTTTGATCTGACGTTTTGGCTTGCATTATGTGCAATGGTTATTCTGGTGATGTTTTATTATAATAGCGGAGAGATTCGGCTGTATATTTTTTTAGGATTTTTTTCGGGAGCCGGGGTGTATTTTGCTACTATAAATTGGGTTGTTTCTAGACTGCTGGACTACATATTGTATGGGATAAAAATGGGGTTGAGAAAAGTGATTTTAAAGGCAAAAATGCTTGTTGACATAATTTGTTCGAGAAGGTAAAATTATGTCAATACACTTCGAAAGAACTGTTTTTATAGCAGAACAGGTCTGTTCGAAAAGAAGCAGGAAACAGGGGAAATGGACCATGGGTAGAAGCAATACCGGAAGAAAACAATCGAAGATCAGTACCGCTATTATTCTGATCACTCTTCTTTTACTGGTTGTTGTCGTGTTGGTGAAGTCGATTCAGTTAAGGGAGAAGAAAGCAGAGTTGCAGGTACAGGCAGCAGAGATTACTGCCCAGATTGAAGATGCACAGAACGAGCATAAGAAACTAGAAGAAAAAGAAGACTATATGAAGACGAAGAAATACGTTGAGGATGTTGCAAGAAATCAGCTTGGGCTGGTATATCCTGACGAAATAGTGATTCGCCCTGAAGAATAAACACAGAATTAAGAAAGAAATATAAAAAAGAGTCAAAGAAAAGTGATAGCTGTTTTCAGCTTTCGCTTTTTTTTTACGTTCAGTCTCCGTATAATGTCTGACACTTAAGGCAAAAAGGGAGGACATATATATGAAAGAAAAAAAGGTGAATCGGGTTTTGTTGTATCTGCTGGGCTTTCTGTGTGGCCATTCTGCGGTTGTTGGAATGCATCCGTTTATGGTTCCGATGCTGGCAGCGGTTTACAGCATCAGACAAAGTACGTTTGGGTTGTTTGCAGCTATGCTCTTTGGCGGAGCAGTTATGTATGGGATCGGCGGTTGGAATGCAGGAAACGTTTTTCAGATGGGACCGTATGTAATGGGGGAACAGCAGCTTCCGGTTACATATTTTCTGTTAAAATATAGTTTGATACTGATCGGTGTTCTGGTCGGTCTGAACCTGACGGAGGGAGTTCGGAGAAACCTGTCCGAACACACAGACAGAAGTGGAAAAAAGACAAAACGAAAAGGTGTGAAACAATCATATGGAACCAATATCCGGTGGATTCTGGCTGGCATATGTGCCATACTTGTCTTTGGAATCAGTACGGTCTGTGGTCTGATGGTCGAACCGGTGCAGAATGCCCTGCCGGCTGCCGGCTGCGAGGCGGTGATCTCGACAGGATTGATTCCTGCATTCCGCAAAGGTCTGGAGGTTATCCTGCTGCATAAGAGGGAACGGGATCATTATAATGAAGAATTGCTTGGAATACTGATAGTAGTTACAGTATGTATATGGGGAATGCCATATAAAATAGGAGGAGTTGTTACCTGGCTGCTGATGACCGGTCTGTATCTGTCCTGGTATACGTTGCATCGGTTTGGAGCCGGATATGGAATGGCGGTAACGGGTGTATGTGGTCTGATCACAGCGATCAAAAGCGGACAAGCAGAATTTGTCGGAAGTTTTTTTATCTGTGCGATCCTGGTGCTTGCGGGCAGAGCACTGTCGGATAAGAAGAAAACAGGCACTATTGTGTCAGTGCTGCTTGCATGTATATTGATCGGACTTACTTACGATCCATATTTTCTGACACCTGAGGGGATAAAAAGTGCTGGCAGTGCAGTGCTGTTATTTGCAGCGACACCAAAATGGATGCTTACCGTCAGGGATGGCTGGATCCAGTCGCAGTATAATTTTCAGACAGCAACGGAGATCAACCGGATAACGGCAGAGAAAATACGGGAATTATCCGGGGCATTTAAACGGATCGAATATACGCTTGCCGGATGTGGCCCGGCGGCTGCCAAGGTAGATCTGGGTGAGATCGGAGATATGATCGGAAGATTTTCCGATAATCTGGAAACGGCAGAACCGGTTCCGTTTAACCGGGAGGAACAGTTGCGGACGCGCTTTCTGGAACAGGGGGTGATCATGACGCACCTTTCTTCGATGAAGAATGAAATGGATCATGTACAATATTATATAACAGCCAGAACAAAGAATCAGAAAATCATGTTGTCAAAGGATGCAGCAGACATTCTTTCAGAGGTTTTTGATAAGCCAATCCGGGCATCCGAGGATACTTCAGCGATCATATCTGAAAATGACCGTGTGATCACATTTGAGGAATGTGCGAGGTATCGCTGCAGTTATTTTGTCAGAAGGATCAAGAAATATGGTTCCAATGTATCGGGAGACAATTTTTCGGTGAAGGAGCATGAGGATGGCAGACTTGTAATGATGATCTCGGATGGGATGGGAAGCGGAAGCCTTGCATCCTGCGAGAGTACGTTGATGATTGACACGATGGAAGAACTGCTGGATGCTGGCTTTGATCCTTCTTATGGAATTGCATTTTCCAATAATTGCATTTCCGAAAAAAACAGCGGACGGTGTTTTACAACCTTTGATATGGGAATCGTAGACCTGTACAACGGGGAGCTGACACAGTATAAGCAGGGGGCAGCACCGACATATATTATACATTCAGAGGGAATCGAGGTTCTTTGTGGGGCGTCACTTCCAATCGGAGTTCTGCCGGAGGCAGAATGTGATGTGATCCATCAGGAGCTGGAACCGGAGGATCGACTGGTGATGGTGAGTGATGGAGCATTTGGGGATGAAGAGGATATGCGTGAGATCCTGGAGAATCTGGATACGGAGGACTGCAAGGAAACGCTGGAGTATATCATTTCACAGGTGCTTCTGCGTTGTGAAGGCAGACTGGAGGATGATGTGACGGTGATCGTGGCAAAATTGGAAATAGCATAAACTTTCCGGTTTGTTACTTGAAATTTATAGCAGGCTTGTATTAAGATAACGAAGAAATGTATATGACAGATGTAAAATAACGAAGCTGCATATATCGGTGGATGCAGGATTTTAAAGAAACGTATATACAATATGCATACAAAGATACAGGTAATGAATATAGATGATCGAATATCCGAATCATAGAAGACGGACAGGTGTGTAAAACAGATGACAGAAAATACATTAGAAGAACAGATTTATCAATTTATAAAAGAACAGAATTTACTTGAAACAGGAGATGCCTGCATCGTTGGTGTGTCCGGCGGAGCGGATTCCATCTGTCTGCTGACGGTTCTGGCAGGACTTCGGAAGAAAATGGATCTCAAGCTGTATGCTGTCCATGTTAACCATATGATCCGCGGAACAGAGGCAGATGCAGATGAATCTTATGTGGCAGAGTATTGTAAGAAGCTTGGAATACCATGTGACTGTTACCATATCGATGTGCCGCAGCTTGCAAAGGAACAGAAGCTGACGGAGGAAGAAGCGGGAAGAAATGCCCGGTATGAGGCATTTGCCCGGGCAGCGGACAAGTATGGCATCACTGATTATAAGGTGGCAGTTGCTCATAACAAAAATGATGTAGCAGAGACAGTACTGCTCAATATGGTAAGGGGAACCGGGATCGCCGGAATGGCAGGAATACCGGTAAAGCGGGACCGGATCGTGCGTCCGTTACTTTCATGTACCAGACAGGAGATTGAGGCTTATCTGGAACAGCAGGAGATACAGTATTGTACGGATTCCACAAATCTGGAAAATGATTATGCCAGAAATAAGATCCGTAATCAGGTGATTCCGGCACTTAATGAGATAAACACACAGGCAGCGGCACATATCAGTCAGGCAGCAGCCTATGCGGCTATGTATGATACCTATGTGACGAAGCAGGTAGGATATTTTCTGGATGAACATATGGAGATACGGAAACAGACCGGAAAAACAGATGCATATGTATTGGAAATCAGGAAGCTACGGGAACAGGATGAACTGATCGAGGATCTTGTGATCTTAGAATTGATTGGCAGAGTCAGCGGCGGAAGAAAGGATGTCGGTCAGAACCATGTAAGAGAAGTGAAGAAGCTGTATCAGGCAGCTGCGGGAAGCCGGATCATGCTTCCGCATGGTGGAATGGTATATCAGAATTATGGATACCTGTGTTTTGAGAAGACAGCAGAGGATGCACGCGATGCCGACTGGCAGGAGATAGTTATAAAAGGTGCAGGTGAATATATCCTGCCCGGAATGGGAAGGATGAAGATTGAAATATTTGAGAAATCTGTTCATTTAGATTTAACAAAAAAAGAGTATACGAAGTTTGCAGATTATGATAGAATACAGAATGGCATTACTATCAGGAAATATATGGAAAATGACTATATGGTGATCGCATCAGACGGCTCAACGAAGAAGATAAACCGGTTATTTTCATCCTGCAAGATACCGGTGGCAGAGCGTTTGCAGATACCGCTTGTAGCTTCCGGACATGACATCATCTGGGCAGTAGGCGTCCGGTTGAGTGAGAAGTACAAGGTACGGCCTGATACAAAAAGAGTAATATGTTTAGAATATATACCAGAAGGAGAAAATGAAGATGAAAGAGCAGATTAAAGTCATGATATCTGAAACTGAAGTAGATAACAGAATCTCAGAGATGGCAGCAGCTATTGATAAAGCATATGCAGGAAAGACCGTTCATCTGATCGGAATATTAAAAGGAAGTGTATTCTTCATGTGTGAGCTGGCGAAGAAGATTACGGTTCCTGTAACCATGGATTTTATGTCAGTCAGCAGTTATGGAGATGATACGAAATCATCAGGAATTGTGAAGCTGAATAAGGATCTGGACGAATCAATAGAAGGAAAAGATGTGATCGTAGTTGAAGATATTCTCGATTCAGGAAGAACGCTGTCGTATCTGATCAAATTATTAAATAACAGAAAGCCGGCGAGCATGCAGGTAATAACTCTGCTTGATAAGCCGGAGAGACGTGTGATTCCGGTTGAATTATATATGACAGGATTTACGATCCCGGATCGTTTTGTAGTAGGATATGGACTTGATTGTGCACAGAAGTATAGGAACCTTCCATATATCGGAGTGATTGAACAGTAGATATCAGACTGTTTATATAAAAAGACAGACCAAGATGAAGGAGTAGACAATGAATAAGAAGAGAGCAAGAAGTGCTGTTGTGATCTATGCGATCATCCTTATTGTCGGATTCCTGCTGATCAACAAATGGCTGGGTGGCAGCAGTAATGTTGCGACCAATTACAGCTATACGGAATTTTCGGCAGATCTGAACGCGGGAAACATCGCAACGGTAGATATTACACAGAATACAAATGTGCCGACAGCAACCGTAGATGTGGAGTTTGTTTCCGGAAAACAGCTTACATTCTATGCGGCAGATGTTAATGAGATTATTAAGATCTATAATGACTATGAAGCAGCAGTTGATAAGAAGAATGCGACAGCTTCTGCAGAGGATCAGGTAAAACTGGCAAAGTATAATCTGTATGATGTGCAGAAGGAAAGCATGCTTGGCATGTGGATCCCATATCTGATCATTATGATCATTATGGTCATTATCATGACATTCATGATCGGACGAATCCAGGGTGGTGGATCCGGCGGACAGATGATGAATTTCGGAAAGAGCCGTGCCAAGAAGAATGAAGATATCGGAAAGACGGTTACATTTAAAGATGTAGCAGGGCTGGATGAGGAGAAAGAAGATCTGGAAGAGATCGTCAGCTTCCTTAAGAATCCGGGAAGATTCGTAAAGGTTGGAGCCAGAATCCCTAAGGGTGTTCTGTTAGTAGGACCTCCGGGAACCGGTAAGACATTGATGGCAAAGGCGGTTGCAGGTGAAGCCGGGGTACCGTTCTTCAGCATTTCGGGATCTGATTTCGTGGAAATGTTTGTCGGTGTCGGTGCTTCTCGTGTAAGAGATCTGTTTGACGAAGCAAAGAAGAATGCGCCATGTATTATTTTCATCGATGAGATCGATGCTGTTGCAAGACAGCGTGGTACCGGACTTGGCGGTGGACATGATGAGAGAGAGCAGACCTTGAACCAGTTACTTGTTGAGATGGATGGTTTTGGTGTAAATGAAGGAATTATCGTTCTTGCAGCAACCAACCGTGTGGATATTCTTGACCATGCGATCTTAAGACCTGGCCGTTTTGACCGTAAGGTATTCGTAAACCGTCCGGATGTCAAGGGCAGAGAAGAGATTCTGAAGGTTCATACAAAGAATAAGCCACTTGCAGAAGATGTAAATCTGAATGATATTGCAAGAACAACGGCAGGTTTTGCAGGTGCTGATTTGGAGAACCTGATGAACGAAGCTGCGATTTGTGCAGCGAAGGATAACCGTGCTTATATTGTAAAAGAAGATGTAGATAAATCATTTATCAAAGTAGGGATCGGTGGAGAGAAGAAGAGTCGTCTGGTACCGGAGAGTGAGCGCAGAATCACCGCTTATCATGAATCCGGTCATGCGATCCTGTTCCATTTGCTTCCTCATGTGGGACCGGTTTATACCGTATCTATCATCCCGACCGGAACCGGTGCAGGTGGATATACGATGCCGCTTCCTGAAAATGACAACGTATTCATGACAAAGGCAAAGATGTTAGAGGATATCAAGGTAAGCCTTGGTGGACGTATCGCGGAAGAACTGATCCTTGAGGATATCACAACAGGTGCTTCGCAGGATATCAAACAGGCAAGCCAGTATGCCAGAGCAATGGTTACCAAGTATGGTATGTCTGAGAAGCTTGGACTGATTAATTATGAAAGCGATGATCAGGAAGAAGTGTTCCTTGGACGTGATCTTGGTCACGCGAAGAATTACAGTGAGAAGGTTGCCGGAGCGATCGATAAGGAAGTTAAGCGCATCATCGATGAATGTTACGCAGATGCCAGAGCAATCCTTGAAGCACATGAAGACATCCTTCATAAATGTGCAGCGCTTCTCCTTGAGAAAGAGAGAATCGACCGGGCTGAGTTTGAAGCATTGTTTGATGATGTTCCAAATGCAAACTCTACTGCAAACGCAGAGCCTTCAACAATATAGACAATAGTAACACGAACAAATTGATTGAAAACCAATAAAAAATTGTACATGTTGCACAAAAACGGCGTTTTTTGAATAATTTCAAAAAATGCCGCTCTCTGTTTTGCACAATAAAATTTTTAAAATAAAAAAATGTTTGGGCAGACTTTTAGAAGCATTTGTATATAATAATACTTGTAACCCCCCAATACATTATATAGTTTTGGCTACACCCCATAAGTAACAAAATACCTTCTCCAAAAGAGGCAGTCGTGCGTTGACTGTCTCTTTTATTTTTTGGCGGGCACCACCGATTCATCCTGACGGTCTGGGGCTGCCTGTCTATCTGCATTATAAATAACTTTCTGCGGTTTCTGTTCACTGCACATGTCTGATTCGTAAATGCTCCTGTGCAACTCGCCCTTCGGGCTCAGACAAGCACCCGCATTTACTGACAATGTGCAGTAAACGACGAAATCCTCAAAAACGTTATATTATAATACAGATAGACAGGCAGCCCCAGACCTATATGTCTTATCTTTTGCCTAGACAATTTTCATGGCAATAGTCCGTATAAAAAGCCCCACAGCATCCTCCGCCGCTCCCCGGGGGCCTGCTGTGGGGCTTAGTTTTTGCCATTGGTTGTCAGCATAAAAAGGTTGTCTATTTATTAAAAAAGTATTAGAATGAAAAGGCATAAACGAAAGGGAGAGTTTTGAATGTCCGACAAATACACGAACGCAGAAAGAATTCATGATTATATATATGATCTGAAGCCGGTTATCAATGTAGGGGGATTGTTTTCCGATGGTTCTGAATACTACAGAATACCGCAGGAGCCTGGAATCAATGACCAGGTGAAGGTTAGATTTCGAACATGTGCAGATAATGCCGATGAAGTTTATTTGATCTACAATGGCGAGGAACTCGTCATGTCTGTTGAAGAATCCGATGATTTATTTGATTACTATACGGCGGTGATCCCCGCCGGAGAGAAATATATATCCTATTATTTTGAGGTCCATTCGGGCTGTGTGACCTGTTATTATAACAGGATCGGTGTACAGAAGAATGTGAATCCGGACTATAACTTTGAAATCTGTCCGGGCTTTGATGTACCGGATTGGGCAAAGGGAGCTGTCTTTTATCAGATCTATGTGGATCGTTTCTGTAATGGAGATCCATCGAACGATGTACTGGACAACGAATACTGCTACATCGACAGTCCTACCAGACAGGTGAAGGACTGGTATGAATATCCGGCAAATATGGATGTCGGACGTTTCTATGGCGGAGATCTTCAGGGTGTTAAGGATAAGTTAGATTACCTGCAGGATCTGGGCGTAGATGTTATCTATTTTAATCCGTTATTTGTATCACCATCCAACCACAAATACGATATTCAGGATTATGATTATATTGATCCGCATTTCGGAAAGATCGTTGTGGACGAGGGCGAATGTCTGCCGGATGGCGTAAAAGAGAATAAAAGAGCAACAAAATATATCAGCCGTGTAACCGACAAACGGAATCTGGAAGCCAGCAATCAGTTTTTTGCAGAACTGGTGGAGGAGATTCACAGTCGTGGTATGCGTGTTATCTTAGATGGTGTATTTAACCATTGCGGTTCCTTCAACAAATGGATGGATCGTGAGTGTATCTATGAGAATCAGGAAGGCTACGAGAAGGGAGCATATGTATCCTGGAGCAGTCCGTATAAGTCATTCTTTAAGTTTTATAACGAAGAGGTGTGGCCGTATAATACCACCTACGATGGTTGGTGGGGGCATGATACACTTCCAAAGCTGAACTATGAAGATTCCCCAAAACTGGTGGAATATATTTTGAATATAGCAAAGAAATGGGTGTCCCCTCCATATAACGTGGATGGCTGGCGACTGGATGTTGCAGCAGATCTCGGACATTCGGAGGAATATAATCATAAGTTCTGGAGAATGTTCCGTAACGCAGTCAAAGAGGCAAATCCAAATGCAATTGTACTGGCAGAGCATTATGGAGATCCAAAGCCTTGGTTAAAGGGCGATCAGTGGGATACCGTTATGAACTATGATGCATTTATGGAGCCGATTACCTGGTTTCTGACTGGTGTTGAGAAACACAGTGATGAGTTCCGTGGTGATCTGTTGGGTAATCCGGATACATTTATGGGAGCCATGAATTATCATATGGCGAGATTCCAGCGTCCATCCCTTGAGATTGCAATGAATGAATTATCAAACCACGATCATTCCAGATTCTTAACCCGTACAAACCGGAGAGTCGGACGTACGCATACGATGGGGCCGCAGGCGGCAAATGAGGGTATCGATAAGAGTATATTCCGTCAGGGCGTTGTATTCCAGATGACCTGGCCAGGAGCTCCGACGATCTACTATGGAGATGAAGCAGGACTTTGTGGCTGGACTGACCCGGATAACCGTAGAACGTATCCGTGGGGCAGAGAAGATATGGAACTGATCCGGTTCCATAAAGACATGATCTGTATCCATAAGAACTATGAGGCTCTGATCCGTGGCTCGGTTATGTTCTTGCATGGAGCACATAAGATTATCGCATATGGACGGTTCACAGATACGGAGCAACTGGTTGTGATCCTGAATACAAATTATGAAGACATCGATGTGAAGCTGCATGTCAGACGGATTGGGGTCAAGAACCATGAGATCATGCGCAGAGTGATGCTTACAAATGAAGAAGGCTACAGTCTGGAAACCTGTGACTACAAAGTAGAGCATAATATGCTTTATATGAAGGTGCCGAAGATGTCAGCTATGGTTCTTGTAAATGTGGGAAGAGATGTTTAAAAGAGGAAACTAAAGTCTTGAAAAGCGATTTTGAGAGAAAACGGTTCATACAACGATTTGTGATCCTGGCTGTAATATTGCTGGCAGTGGTTGGAATCGGTATACGGTTCCTGTTCGGTGGCGATGAAAAGAGAATTGCAGTTATTTTGCTGATGTTAGCGGTTGGGCTTGTAATTCTGTTTTTCATCAGTTATCGGGAGATCGGCCATACTTATCGGGAGATTGAGCATGTGTCGGATGAGATGCTTCGTGTGCTTCAGGGAGAAGATGAGCTACCGGAGGAAGAATACATGCAGGGCACGATCGGAATCTTATATACGAACTTTTATAAGATGGTGACATTTTTAAAAGAAAGCAAAGAGCGGGAAATGTCAGAGAAAGTATTCTTACGTGATATCATGTCAGATATCTCTCATCAGCTTAAGACACCGCTGGCATCCTTAAATGTATTCATCGATCTGCTGTTAGATGATTCCTTTACAGATGAAGAAAAACGGATGCGGGTGCTTAACGAATCAAAAAATCAGCTTACCAGAATGGAATGGATGGTATTATCTCTTTTAAAGCTTGCCCGGATCGAGGCGGGAGCAATCCAGTTTGACCGAAAAGAATGTGATCTGAAGCTGTTATTATTACAGGCAAGAGACAGCGTAACCTATCTGACGGAGAGCAGGGAACAGGAGGTTCATGTAATCTGTGAGGATGGCAGGAAGCTGGTCTGTGACGGTGACTGGCTCGTAGAGGCGATCATCAATCTTTTGAAGAATGCATCAGACTACTCACCGGAGAAGACAGAGATCACGGTTGAGGTAGAACACAATCCGGTCTTTACCAGGATCTATGTCAAGGATCATGGAATGGGAATCGCAGAGAAGGATCTCGGAAATATATTTAAACGATTCTACCGTGTACACCATGATGTGAATCCGAACAGTGTCGGAATCGGCTTATCCCTTACAAAATCTATTGTAGAAGGAATGGGCGGCAAGATCACGGTGCGGAGTGAAGAAGGAGCATATACCTGGTTTATCATTACATTTGTACATGTAGATTAAGCTGATTCTAAAAAGAATTCTAAAGAAATTAATGTGAAGCAATAACAGAAAATACTATGGTGATGGGAATTGATGTAGGAAATTATCTCTTTCTTACAATATTGTAAGAAAAGAATACACAGATATTCACGGGAATGTAAGATAGAAGTGAGAAGATAGATACAACGAAGAGGTATCTATCTTTTTTTCATATATATCACGGGGAGGTAATGAATGACAGATTATAAAAAACTCGCACTTTATTATCTAAAAGCAGGTAAAAGGCGATGTATCGTTACGATCGTTGGGGTGATGATCACAGTGGCAGTGCTATATACAGCATTGAATTTTGGATATTCGTATGTGCTTCAGACACGGCAGGAAGTGAGGAAAGAAGCAGACTATGAGATCGTTTTTTTGTCAGAAGATACAGACAGATTAGCGCAGATCGCAGCAGATGACCGGGTACTTCAGGCATATAGCGGGGCGTATTCCGGTGAAGAATATGTCAGTGATGAAGAAAGATTTGTAGAAGTAAATTATAAAAATGCTTTATATGCGAATATCAGACATCCTTATCGGATGGAGTCGGTCATGGAGGCCATGAAAGCGGATTACGGAGTGGATGCAAGGCTGAATAATGAATTGGCTGTGTTATATCTTCAGGATTCAGATGGTCTGCTTGGTGTTGTATTGATCCTTGTTCTGTTGGTTGCTTATATCTTTGCAATCTTTGCTGTCGGAATGATCAGAAATACGGTGCAGATGTTCACGTTAGAGCAGGTAAAGGATTATGGAATCCTGCGGTGCATCGGAGCAACCAAAGGACAGTTGAACCGGATCATATACAGGATGGGAGCGGGCATGGAACTGACAGGCATTGCAGCCGGTGTACTGCTCGGAACATTCGTCAGTGTGATCCTTGGCTTTTTAAAGAATGTAGATGTTGGATTCCATATCGGACCGGTTATTCCGATCCTGATCGCATATCTCGGGGATCTGTATTTTGTAATGCAGGAGTGTTCAAAGATTGTAACGAAGATGTCGCCGGTCAGTGCAGTCCGTGGAGAGTACCGGATCAAAAAGGAGAAGATCAAGGTCCGTGGCAATGGTCTGATGGGATGGCTGTTCGGTATGGAAGGAGCCTATGCAAGGAAAAGCGTATTGCGGAACAGCGGGCGGTTTGCAAAGACGGTAACTGCTATGATGCTCAGCATAACGGCGATCATTATATGCTTAAGTACCTGGGGTATGGTTCATGATACGAAAAAGAATGTTGATGATATGTATGGCAGGTATCTCGAAGAAGAAAGATGTCCTGTTAGTATATTTGGTGATGTGGAATCGATACAGAGTGATTATTTGTTCTCTGCCGAAGCAATCAAAGAAAAAGCTTTGCATTACTATGTAACAGAAGCCAAACTGATATATAGTGCCACAGGGAATCTGGTAGATCCGGAAACCTATTATGGCAAACTGAATCAGGATTATATAGAAGAGACAAGTAATGGAACCAATATTGAGATTACAATGCAGAAATGGAGGGAAAGGGATACAGAGGAATATCGTGATGGAACTGATGTAGAGTATAAAAAAGCAATTTTCAATCTGAATAGTTCATCTATAAGCATTGACGGCTGTGATCAGAACGATCTGGATTATCTGTCAGAGTTTATAAAGAGTGGAACAGCAGATCTGGATGACGATGGTATCCTGGTTATCGGTGGAGGAAGTGTAATGGATTATTCCTGGACGGGTGATGAAAAGCTGACATTGTATGATCTGGGAAAACATTTTGATACATATGATCTTCAGGTAGGAGATACGATCCAACTGGTCGATTACAGGGAATATAAAAAGCGATATCAGGACGCTTATGAAAAAATGATGGCGGAAAGTGTTTTGGTCAGTTCTGAGAAAGATGCAGATGGTGAATATGTTTCGGAAGAACGGGCAACAAAAGAGGGAAGATCGACCGGACTGGAACAGTATGTGATTGCTGAACGCATCCGGCAGGAACTCATTGCGGAAGGATATTATCGGACTTATACGGTTCAGGGTGTTCTGGATTTTGGAGATCAGATAATTCCGGAATGGGCTGATATCTATATGAAAAGAGATTCTTATTTCGATCTGACCGGATTTGATGAACAGGATATGACGGGAGTAAAGTATGCGATCGATCTTGACAGTGTGCCGATATCCTATTTTGACATGCTATCGTCCGATCTTACGGATGTTTTGTATGGATATGCCTATGCCAGAAATGTAATGCGGTATGCGTTGGCGTTTGCTGCCTTTGTATTTATATTAAGTTCAGTGAATATCATTAATACCACAGCAGGAAATCTGCATATGAGGCGAAAAGAACTGGCGCAGCTCCGGGTACTTGGAATGTCCAGAAAGAGGTTGATCCATACGGTCATGTTAGAGGGAGTGATGGCAACTGCCTTATCGAATATTCTTGGATTTTTATTCGGTACGATATTTACAATATATATCTATGAATATCTCAGCATGCTTTTATATATAAAACCGACCATTGCCTGGTGGGCATTTGGAGTCGGGTTTGCCGCATCTGCATTGGTAATCTGTGGAAGCATCTATGTATCACTTAGGGATCTTCCGGTTGATATTGTGGATGACCTGAAGCTTGAGGAATAAAAAACGATAATGATGAAGAAAGGCCAAAGTTATCGGTGTGAAATAAAAAGGAGAGGTGGGAAATGACAGACTATAAGAAACTTGCAGCATATTATCTGAAAGCCAGCAAAAAGCGGTGTGTGATCACGATCATCGGTGTAATGATCACAGTGATCGTATTGTATGCGGGATTGAACATTTTCTATTCTTATATGCTGCAGCAGCAAAAGGATGTAAGAAAGGAAGCGGACTATGAGATCGTGTTCCTGACGGATGATCAGGAAACTTTATCACAGATTGCGTCGGATGATCGGGTCACACAGGCATATACAGGAAAATATGCGGTGAGTGAGTGGGAGACAGTGAACGGAACGGATGGCAAATATGTAGAAAAGGTATACGACAATGCATTGTATGTAAATACCGGACATCCTTACAGGATGGCTAAGATCATGAACGAGATGATAGAAGATTATGGGGTGGATGCAGAACTTAACTGGAATCTTTCCACTTGGTATCTGCAGGACATGGAGGAAGGATTTGCCGTTATATTGATCGTGGTTCTGCTGATTGCATATATATTTGCAATCTTTGCAGTCGGAGTTATCAGAAATACGATCCAGATGTTCACATTAGAGCAGGTGAAAGACTATGGAATCTTACGATGTATCGGAGCGACGAAAGGACAGCTAAGCGGCATTATCTATCGGATGGGAGCCATGCTTGAGATAGCCGGACTGCTTGCCGGCATTGTGATGGGCGGAATTGTCAGCATGATCCTTGGATTTATATTTAAGATAAGCGCAGGCTTCCATATCATTCCGATGATACCGATCCTGATCACTTATCTGGGAGATATGTATTTTGTAATGCGTGAGAATGCCAAGCTGGTAACGAAGATGACGCCGGTCAGTGCGGTTCGTGGTGAATACAGGATCAAGAAAGAAAAGCTTCGTCGTCATGGCGGCGGACTGATGGGAAAGATATTTGGAATCGAAGGATCATATGCCAGAAAGAGTGTTCTTCGAAACAAAGGAAGATTTATAAAGACAGTAACCGCTATGGTGTTTAGCATTTCGGCGATCGTATTGATCTGCAGCTGTTGGGGACAGCTTCGGAAATACTGGAAGTCTACAGATGAAAAGTTTGGAGATTATCAGATCAATCTGACATCATATTCATCCGCTACAACGAGTCTGGAGGAAGCGCAGAGCACCTTGCCATCTGTAGAGGTATTCCGGGAATTGTCACGGAATAACAGTGTAGAAGAATCAAAGAAGGTATATGGCTGCAAGGCCGATCTGGTAGATACGGATTCTTATACAGGAAAGATCACAGATGAATTTCGAACCAAGGTTACGATGGGACATTATTACGGTGTCTATATGGATAAGTTAAATGGAACAGGAGAGGCATCTGATGATAAGGATCCGGAAGTTGCCAGAAGTGTAGCGGAAACTATGGTAAACAGTACCGATGTGATCGGATGCGATGATTCAGATCTGAATCATCTTACAAAATATCTGACAGCGGGAACAACGGAGCTGTCAGAGAATGGTATTCTGGTTGTGGCAGGAGGAAGCTTTAACAGTTGGGATCTGGACGGAGATGCCTATGGGGATGAGGCTGATACTTTATATGACAAGATCTATCATTTTGAGACTTATCATTTTGAACTGGGTGATACCGTTCAGTTAGTCGATTTTGCTCTGTATCAGAAGGAATGTCTGAAAGCAAAGGAGAGGATCGAGCAGGAATTTGAAAAACTGCAGAAGGAAGCAGGAACGACACAAGACAGTGGCGAAATAGAAAATGCAGAAGGAAGAACGGCTATGAGCCAGGAGTATGTGGAATATGAGCAGATCAGAGATCAGCTGATCGCAGAGGGACACTACAAGACTTACAAGGTCGAAGGTATTCTGGATCTTGGCACACAGGTATTTGGTGAGACTGCAGACCGTCAGATCTATATGCGCCAGAATGATTATTTCGATCTGACCGGATATGGAGAAAATGACATTGCTGGAATGAAATATAAGGTAAATCTGGATAGTGTATCAGCCAGCTCTGTAACAGATATGCTTTCCTATATCGGTGATTCCTTATATGGAGAGTCTATGCAGCTCTGTGTATACCTGAAAAGCTTTGTCCGGTATGCGGTTGCAGCAGTACTGTTTATCTTCGTATTAAGCTCAGTAAACATCGTGAATACGACAGCCGGAAATCTGCATCTGAGACGAAAAGAATTCGCACAGCTCCGTGTCATCGGAATGTCCAGAAAGCGCCTGTTGAAAACCGTTATGTTAGAGGGGGTTATGACGACAGTGGTAGCCAATGTACTCGGCTTTATTATAGGTATCGGGTTATCGTATGGAGTATTCATGTATCTTAATATGGTGATCGAGGCAGGAAAGTCGATTGCCTGGTGGGCATTTGGAGTCGGACTTGTGGCATCCGGTCTGATCATCTGCGGAAGCATCTGGCTGGGGATCAGAGATCTTCCGGTAGCCATGGTAGAAGATCTGAAGCTTGAAGAGTAGGCGTGAAAGGTAAGTTTGATACAGCAGATGAAAGGTGAAACGGAGTTGCTGTATTACAAGGTTAAAAAACAGAAATGCAATAAATATATAGATAAAAATTATAGATAGAAAGATCTGCGGGAAAGGCAGAGGAAAGAGGGTACACTATGGAAATCGTAAAAATGGAACATGTAACAAAGATATATGGAGAAGGAAATACCAGAGTGTGGGCACTTGATGATGTGAACCTGACAGTCAATAAGGGCGAGATCGTGGCGGTTGTCGGTGCATCCGGTTCCGGTAAATCCACCCTGCTTCATGTTATGGGTGGTGTGGATACTCCAAATGAGGGAAATGTCATCGTAGACGGAAAGGATATTACAAGACTGACCGATGAGGAGATGTCAGTCTTCCGTAGAAGAAAGATCGGATTTGTATTTCAGGCATATCATCTGATCCCGGTACTGACAGTAGAGGAAAATATCAAGATGCCGATCCTGCTCGATCACAGAAAGCCGGATCGCGATTACATCGATCATATTATCGAGATGTTAGGTCTGAAGGACAGACGGAAGCATCTTCCAAATCAGTTATCTGGTGGACAGCAGCAGCGTGCAGCGATCGCAAGAGCACTGGCAAATCGCCCAGCATTGATTCTTGCCGATGAGCCTACCGGAGCACTTGACTCCAAAAACGGAAATGAAGTTATCACTCTGCTTCAGGATTCTGTTAAGAAGCTGGATCAGACACTGGTACTTATCACACATAATATCGATCTGGCGAGAGAGGCAGACCGTATCGTGAGGATCACGGATGGAAAGATATCAGAAGGAGAGGAGATGTAGAGATGAAACGAATACTAACAATCTGTATGGCATGTGTACTTGGATTCCTTACTGTATTTGGATATAAGGACACGATGGTTTTTGTATCAGCAGCGGAGCCAAAGGTTATGGTAACCGATTATAAGATCAAAGAGAATGAAGTAGTGGCAGGCGGAACCTTTACACTTGAGGTTACGATCAAGAATACCGCAGATAAAAAGATCAGTAATCTGAAAATGGCAGTCGCTTCCGAGGGAGGCGAACTGATTCCGGCATCCGGAGCCGGAACCGGATATCTGGCAAGTCTGGAAGGCGGAGAGACTTATACATTTGAGTTCCCGATGCAGGCAGCAGCCAATCTGGAAGAAAAGGCTTATAAGCTGACAGTGACAGATGAGTATGAAGACCGCTATGGCAATCCATATACCGTGACAGATACGATCTATCTGCCGGTTACGATCAAACAGCGTGGTGAGATCACAGGCGTATATGCAGAGTCAGATGTGACACTCGGAGATTCTATCGAGATCATGGGAAGTGTCAGCAATCTGGGAGCATCTACCCTCTATAATGTAAAGGCAAAGATCGATACAAGATTTACATCTGAAGGTGATGTCTATATCGGCAATATCGAACCGGGTAAGAATGGCTCGATCGATATACTTGCAAACACAACGAAGACGACAGGCACCGGCGGTGAGATGGGTAAGCTTATCGTTACATATGAAGATAAGTCAGGAAATGTAACAACACTGGAAGAAAATTTCTCAATCAGCGTAAATGCACCTGTCTATACAGATATTGAAAAGGTAAAGGATGTACAGAAGAAAGATTACAGTAAGATGATCATAGAGATCGTTGTTGCTGTGGTTGTTGCAGCACTTATTGTTATCTGGATTATCCGCAGAAGAAAGAGGAAGAAAGAGATATTGGAGGAGTTCTAAATGGGTTGGATCAGTCATTTATGTTTGATGAATATGAAAAGACGAAAAACCAGAACCTTTCTAACCATACTTGGAGTTGTGATCGGTGTGATCTCTGTTGTGACCCTGCTTGCAGTTGGTATCGGCGTACGACAGGAAATGATCAATACCATGGTGGATAGTGAAAGTATTTGCCGGATTCAGGTGACCGGAGCAACCGGCGGCAAGCACAAAGACCGGATGATCATGGATCAGACCGTGAAAACTTTTCAGGAGCTTGAATATGTCAGTTCCGTATATCCGACCTATGAGATGTATGTGACCATCACAAATGGAAAATATTCTTATGATGGTGCGATTACCGGTATTCCACAGTCGGAACTTGCGAAGCTTAAGTATACAAAGACGTCAAAGCAGACAACATCGAGCGTGAAGCCGGTGCTTATTATGGGAAATAAGGTCACATCCTTATTCTATATCCGGAAACGGAGCAGACCTATGATGTGACAGAGAAGAAAAAAGCAGAGACATGGATCGGAAAAAAAGTGGATCTGTCCTTCTGGGATTCACAGGAGATGACACCGGTGAAGATAGAAGTCGGAGCGGTTATTGACAGTGGAGAAGATACATATAACAGAGACTCACAGAGCATTTACTGCGATCTGGATGTGTTAAAGAGCTTTTTAGGCAGAGTATCCAGTGGGGGAACGCTGCCGGGACAGCCGCTTGATGCAAATGGAAATCCGTACAAGGATTTCGTATATTCCGGAGCGGTTGTGACTGTTGATAATATCGATCATGTCGATTCTATCGTGAAGAAGCTTCAGGATATGGGGTATACGACGGAAAATGAGAAAGAGTATCTGGATACGATACAGAAATATCTGAAGATGGTACAGCTTTTACTGGGTGGTATCGGAGCAATCGCACTGATCGTAGCGGTGATCGGAATCAGCAATACCATGACAACATCGGTATTTGACCGGATCAATGAGATCGGTGTATTAAAGGTTCTTGGTTGCGACCCGGATGAACTGCAGCTCCTGTTCCTTACAGAGGCAGGAATCATCGGAGCGGCGGGCGGTATCATAGGAGTGCTTTTATCGTATGGTTTTAAGGGTATCGTAGATAAGATCGCTATTAAAATGTTCGATCTGGCAAAGGGAACGCAGATTGCAATGATCCCATGGGAGCTTGCAGTCGGAGCCGTTGTCGGAGCGATTCTGCTTGCGATATGTGCCGGATATTTTCCTGCGAGATTTGCATCGAAACTGCAGCCGTTAGATGCTGTCAGAAACAGATAGAAAAAAAGGAAAAAAACGGAACAGTATTTTGTTGACTTTACTGTATCCATGCGTTATATTATAATCGTCCGCGGGGCAGTGAGATAAACATTTACTATATTTAGGAGGAATTATTAATATGTTCGATAAGGTAAAAGCTATTTTCGAAGAGCAGTTAGGAGTATCACAGGATGAGATGCAGCTTGATACTAACTTCAAAGATGATTTAGGAGTAGATTCATTAGATTTATATGAGATAGTAATGAAGATGGAAGATGAATTCGACGTTGAGATCCCTGCTGAGGAGCTTGAAGACGTTGCTACATTCGAAGACGTACTTAACTATCTTAAGAGCAAAGGTGTAGAAGAATAATTCACATCAGAAGCAGACAAGAGGCAGCGAAGATGTCTATATACCAGATTTGCCCAGCGCAGGTTGGTGGATGACAGACTGGCTGCTTCTTTTAGTATAGAGGAACAGACGATGGCGACAGTCAAAGAGTGAATGATGTTCGGCCGTTGTCAGTAAATATAAAGAATAGACAGGTGAGAAAATGGGTAAAACAGCAGTTATTTTCCCTGGCCAGGGCGCACAGTATGTAGGCATGGCTAAGGATTTCTATGACAGTTTTGAAGACAGCAAGGCAGTAATCGATACAGCAGACAGTGTGCTTGACATTGATCTGAAGAAGATCTGCTTTGAGGAAAATGAAGATATCAACAAGACAGAATATACACAGCCTGCTATGGTAGCAGCAGAACTTGCTATCTATGAGCATGTAAAGAATGCAGGTTTGAAGGCAGATGTATTCGCAGGTCTGTCACTTGGTGAGTACAGCGCACTTACAGCTTGTGGAGCTATGAAGCTTCCGGATGCGATCCGTACCGTAAGACAGCGTGGTATTCTGATGCAGAATGAAGTTCCGCTTGGTCAGGGTGCAATGGCAGCTGTAATCGCTACAGATGCAGATGTGATCGCGAAGGTTTGTGAAGAGACACCGGGTAATGTCCAGATCGCAAATTATAACTGCCCCGGACAGATCGTTATTTCCGGTGAGACAGAAGCTCTCGACAAGGCATGTGAAGCCCTTCAGGCAGCAGGAGCCAAGAGAGTGATCAAGTTAAATGTCAGCGGCCCATTCCATTCCAAGATGCTGGAACCGGCCGGTGAAAAGTTATATGCATACTTAAGAGATGTAGAGATTGCAGACGATTTCCTTCCGTATGTATGTAATGCTGATGCATGTTATGTAACAGATGCTTCAGAGGTTAAGACTTTACTGATGCGTCAGGTATATTCATCTGTCAGATGGCAGCAGAGTATCGAAGCTATGATCGCAGACGGCGTAGATACATTTGTAGAGGTTGGACCTGGAAAGACTCTGTCCGGCTTCATGAGAAAGATCAACAAGGAAATGAAATGCATCAACATCGCAACGGTTGATGATCTGAAGAAATTGGAGGAACTGAATGCTTAAGGATAAGGTAGCAGTCGTAACAGGTGCCGGACGTGGTATCGGCAGAGCCATTGCAAAGACATTTGCAGGATATGGCGCAAAGGTAGTTGTCAATTATAATGGCTCAGAGGAACGTGCAAACAGTCTCGTAGCAGAGATCAAGGAAGCTGGCGGAGAAGCAGTTGCTTATAAGGCAAATGTAGCTGATTTTGCAGAAGCAGAGGGACTTATCAAGTTCGCACTAGAGCAGTATGGCAGAGTTGATATCCTCGTAAACAATGCCGGTATTACAAAAGATAATATCATGCTCGGTATGAAGGAAGAAGATTTCGATCAGGTTATCAATATCAACCTGAAGGGTGCATTTAACTGTATCAAGCATGTATACAGACCGATGATGAAGCAGAAGTACGGCAGGATCATCAACATGTCATCCGTAGTCGGCATTGAGGGAAATGCAGGACAGATCAACTATGCTGCATCCAAAGCCGGAATCATCGGCATGACGAAGTCTGTAGCAAAGGAGCTTGGCAGCCGTGGTGTAACAGCAAATGCGATTGCGCCGGGATTCATCAAGACAGATATGACAGACGCAATGTCAGATAAGATGAAGGATGCGATGCTCGACCACATCACAGTTAAGAGACTGGGTGAGGTATCAGATATCGCTGAGACAGCAGCATTCCTTGCATCCGACAAGGCATCTTACATTACAGGACAGGTTATCCGTGTAGACGGTGGCATGAGCCTGTAAGACAGAATAGAATATAGTTTAAAGAATATAAATGCCAGATACAAAGTATATATTTGTATCTGGTATTGTTTCGTTATAACATTTTTATTTTCCAAAAAATTGTATTTATTTTGAATTTTGTAATGAAATTATCATTAATATTGTTTTTTTATATTTGATATTGTAATATAAACATATAAAAGTAATACAATATATTGATATATCAATACAAATGCAATACAACAGCAAGAGTGAAGGAGGCGCTATATGGCAAGTACAATTCAGGTTAGAGTAGACGATGAATTAAAAAGAAAATCAGATAGTTTGTTCAAGGATTTGGGAACAGATACTACGACAGCGATAAGAATCTTTTTGACACAGGCAGTAGCCGCAAATGGATTTCCATTTGAGATTAAAAGAAGTAACAACATATATCAAAGTATGTCCGAAGAAGATGTACTGAAAAGACTGGAAGATGCGAGGGAACACGCAGAGCAGGGAACATGTATAGACGCAGATGCATTTGTGGCAGATATGAGGACAAAATATGGCATATAAGATTTTTATTACGATTGATGCAGCGGAGGAGTTGGAGAAGATTATTCAATATTTGATTGAAAAAAAGAGAAATCCACAGGCTGCGACAAGTTTATTAAATGATTTTGCGAAATATTGATAAATAATTATAAACTTGTTTTCCTTTCTGATATCCGTTACAATCAAACTTGGAGAGACGGAGGCAATATACAAAGCTAAAATATGCATGTTATTCTGTTTTATCGGGAAAGGAGATGAAATATGGATAACGAAATTGTATATTCCTCCAAGGCTACTGATCAGAAAGCACAGTATGATGCCAGTGCCAAGCGCTTGCTTGGACAGAAGATCATATTGGCACATATACTGATCAGGGTAGTAGAAGAATTTAAAGGTATGGATGCAGATACGGTTGCGTCATTGATTGAAGGTGAACCGTATATCAGCCAGGTTCCGGTAGAACCGGGATTAACGAACAAAGAAACGGTGGATGCCAGAACCGGTGAACGGATTGTCGGACTGAATACAGAAAGTTCCGAAATTGATGAGGGAAAGATATATTTTGATATTATCTTCTATGTTCGGATGCGGGATGGACTGGCGAAAATGATCATCAATCTGGAAGCCCAGAAGAATGAACCGACGAAGTATCATATCTTAAATCGGGCAATCTTCTATACGGCAAGACTGGTGTCATCCCAGAAAGAGCGGGAATTTACAGGTTCTGATTATAATGAGATCAAACAGGTGTATTCCATCTGGATCTGTATGAATATGAAAGAGAACAGTCTGAGTCATATTCATATGGTAAAAGATGATTTACTTGGCGAACAGGATTGGAAAGGCAATCTGGATATCCCTAACATCGTGATGATCGGTCTGGCAAAGGAGATTCCACCAAAGGAAGAACAATATGAACTGCATCGATTACTTGGAACATTATTGTCGCAGACAATGACGGCAGAACAAAAATTGAAGCTTATGAAACAGGAGTATGACATACCGGTAGACAGAAATGGTATTAGAGATGAGGTGAAAGTCATGTGTAATCTGAGTGAAGGCGTAGAAGAAATGGGATATGCAAAGGGCGAAGCCGCTGGTAGAGCTGCTGGCATGGTCGCTGGCAGGTCAGAGGGCGAAAAAATAGGCGAAGCACGAGGCAAGACTATTGGAAAATCTGAGGTTATCCTGAAAATGCATAAGAAAGGCTATTCCTTAGAGCAGATCATGGATGTAACCGATATGAGTGAGACGGAAATCAAGACAATTGTAGGATAAGAGCATAGGCAGAACAGGTAATATGTATATTTTAGCAGAAGTCCGGATATGGCAGAAATGCTCTATCTGGATTTTTTTGAAGACTATGTTAAAACTTTTTTAGGAGTCATCCTGTCTATTATAGTAGATGCATGACATTCATGATTATAAGCAAAGGAGAGACGATTATGGGAAAAATGAAAAGCAGATTAAAGCGGTTTGTTGTCTGGTGCATGGCGGTAGTCATGTTGTGCATGAGCGGGCCATTTACAGCAAATGCGGCAGCATTGGAACGTGAGACACCGGAACTTGCGGCAGCAAAGACTGTAAAGATCAAAAATGCAAAAGTTGGAACAAAAGTCACGGTAGGGAATTATACCTACAGAATAACCGCACTGACCCCGAAGAAGAAAACGGTAGAGGTAACGGGATTTACAAAAAAAGCAAAAAAGAAGCGCACTGAGGTGATGGTGCCTGCCAGTATAAAGATTACATCGAAGACAGGAAAGTATAAGGGAACTTATAGTTTTAAGGTTACATCTGTTGGGAAGAAAGCTTTCTATAATAACAAAAGAATATGGAAGATAACATTAGGAAATAATATCCGCACAGTTAAAAAACAGGCATTTTACGGATGCTCCAATCTGGGTAGTCTTATTTTCTATGATGCGGACAAGCTGAAGGTGCTTGAAGCGGGAGCGTTTCAGAATTGCAAAAATCTGTGGTATACGAACCTGGACAAGCAGAATCTGATGATAAAAAAGATCGGGAAAAATGCACTAAAAAACTCAGGCATAAAAGATAATCCGTATTTTATCAAAACGAGGAAAAAACCGAAAACAATCGATAACAATCAGATGATCATAACAGAGTCATACGAGGACGGCGGTGAAAAGATCGGCGGGCTGGATAATATGGGTGAGGGTGTTGTGAGCAAATGGAAAGGGCTTGTTGTCTATTCGAAGAAACCGGTAAATCCAAGAAAATTTATTGCGAAATATGGAGATTCATATGGATACCGAGAGGCTGATCTGCCGGTGCTTGATGGTTCCGGTGGGGCAACAACATATCTGCCAAATTACAAAAACATAAAGATTTTGTTCGGAGCAAACACCCATAAACTGGAATCGTCCATTTGGGAAGTCTTTGGAGAGATAAATATGGAATATTATAACGTTGCTCCTTATATAAATGCAGGATATAAATATATGACCTATATTTACATAGACAGCTTGGTAGAAAAACCATATGATCTTTCTATTTATTATGGAAAAGAAAAAGTAAAAACGGTCAAGATGGAAGGCATCACAAAGGCAGAAAGAAAAACAGCCCTGAAGGAATCGGTTACAACCTGGGGAACTCTGGCGGATGTTTTAAAAGTAAACAGGCTGTTCGAGAAACTGAGAGCAGGCTATGAAAAGAAGTATAACAGATCTGCAAAAAATCTTGATATGGGAGAAATGATACAGTTGCTGGATGCGTATATAGGTTCGTTTCCATATAAAGAATATAATTGCGGGGCGGTCTGGTATATGGTCGAGGCAGCAAAATACTACGGAGCATATGGAATGGTTGTATACAATGATTCGGAAAAAGAATATTATCGAAATCTGCAGCCGACTATATATGGTTCGCTCAAGAATTATAATGCGGTTCATGATGAACATACAAAGATGTATTTTCACACGATCGGAATGGTGATCTATGAAGGCGGCTATATGTTTGGAGAGCTAAATGGTAATATGGCGAATAATAAAAGTACATATTTGGAATGCCTGCCGGAGGATTATCATAAGATTACAGAATTCAGAATGGATCAGACACCTTTGACAAGCGTTGATGAACATTGTATCCAGATCGCATCGTATAAAAATGTTGCTGATTTCTGGCAAAAGAATTATAAGATAGATGTTCATACATTCGATCCGTATAATCCGGATACGTGGTATTAATTCGGAATTGTTAATATACGGCATCAGATACAGATAATAGAATTTATTTGTATCTGGTGCCGTTTTTTTACGCATTGTGATGGTAAAAAATGCGGATTAATGCTACAATAAAACGAATGGGGAAACGCTTTGGCAGATACGAATGAAAAGGCTGAATGAGATTATACGAGAGGAAACGAAAAAATGAACAAACGAAACCGGTTGAAAACCATTCGGCCGCAGAATGAACGTGCGGCAAGAGCATTCCGTAAGAAGCAGAACATGAAGGTAGAGCTGAATAAAAAGTGGCTGCCTGTTGTCTATGTGGTGATGCTCGGCATCTGTATTTTACTGAATGTGACAAATGATAGTCTGGATCCGGCAAATGTGCTGATCAGTGTCTGTATGTTTGGAATCGTGGGAGCGATATTTGTCTATGCATATAAGCATCTGAAGCATATCGACCAGATGGGGGAAGATTTTCGTATAGCCATCAGCTATATCAAGGGCGACTATGCAAAAGAAAAGAAGCTTCTTTGGGATCTGTATCGTACCGAGACCCGGTATGGTATCTTTAATGAGGAACATCTGAGAAATTCCTATGTAGATTATGTGGAAGAAATGAAACGTCTGGAGCAGGATGAAGAAGGAAAATATGCCTGTGACATCGAAGATTTTATAAATTATCAGTTGATCGATGATGCAGTAGAAAAGGGTCGTCTGAATCTGGTGCCGGGTGCCATGACCGGACTTGGTATTCTTGGTACCTTTATCGGTCTGTCAATCGGACTTCAGGCATTTAACACTGGATCAGCAGAAGAGATCACGAACAGTATCGGACCTCTGATGGATGGTATCAAGGTTGCATTCCATACCTCTATCTATGGAATGATCTTTTCCCTGACATTTAATCTGATCTTTAAGACGGTTCTGGAACAGGCATATCATAAGCTGGATGAATTTGTAGCAGAGTTCAAACGGTATGTACGTCCGGATGCGACTTACGATAACGGCAATCTGGAACTGGATTTTCAGAAGAAACAGTTGGAAGCAACGATAGCAACACAGAAGGCGATCGAAGAAACACTTGCATATCTGAAGTCCATGCATGAAGATATCGAAGATATCCGTATCCTGACGAAAGATCAGAATGACATCTTCCGTGGCAGATTGAACCGCCCGAGAGCGATCGAACAGAGCAGCAGGGAGGGATAAGGCATGAGCAAGAAACGAAGAAGACCGGAGGAAGAAGAAACCTCCTACTGGCTGTCTTATTCCGATATGATGGCAGCACTCCTTCTGATCTTTATCCTAATCATTTCATTTACACTGATGCAGTCAAAGAGCCAGTACGAGAGCAAACAGGCAGAGCTTGATAAGCAGAAGGAGATCATTAAAGAGCAGGAACAGCTCTTAAAAGACCAGCAGGAGGAGCTTGACCGTATCGCAGGAATCCGAAGTGATCTGGTGGCGGCACTCCGTGATGAGTTCGCAGACAGTTCGTTAAATGTCAAGGTAGACGAGAAAACGGGTGCGATCACCTTTGATGCCAGCGTTTTGTTTGATGTAGCAGACAGTGATCTGAAGGAAGAAGGAAAGACATTCTTGAAAGAATTTCTTCCCAAATATTGTAATGTACTGTTAGATGAAAAATATCGTGATTATGTATCGGAGATTATTATAGAAGGTCATACGGATACGAATGGATCTTATATTTATAATCTTGAACTTTCCCAGCAGAGAGCCTTTTCTGTTGCAAAGTATTGCCTGACCGAGAGCAACGGGATCATAAGATCCACGGATGTTGAACTGCTTCGAAGTGTGCTGACGGCAAATGGAAAGTCCTACAGCAATCCGATTTATAAGGAGGATGGATCTGTCGATCTGGAAGCATCCAGACGAGTAGAGATTCTGTTCCGGCTTCAGGATGAAGAAATGATCGCTGAGATGATGGATATTCTGAAAGAGAAATAGATATTTTGAAAGAGAAACAGACCAACACTTGCGGTTTTAAAAACGAGATGGTACAATGAGCATTGCGATGGGATGTGTTTGTACATACCAGCATAATGCGAAACCAACATTGAACCGGCAGGTGAAATGGTACAATGAGCATTACGGCGGTACATATTTATATGATATGTACTAAATGGATAGATTGTCTTTTGAAAGGAAAACGAGATGAAAAGAGTAGTTGTAACAGGAATGGGCGCTGTAACCCCGATTGGAAATAACGTAGAAGAATTCTGGGATGGCATTAAGAAGAATAAAGTAGGTATTGGCGAGATTACAAAATTTGATGTATCCGAATATAAATGCAAAATGGGTGCTGAAGTAAAAGATTTTGATCCGAAACAATATATGGATCCAAAGGCAGCCAGAAGAATGGAGCCGTTCTGCCAGTATGCAGTTGCAGCTACAGGCGAAGCAATCAGGAATGCGGGTATTGATCTTGAGAAAGAAGACCTGACAAGATTCGGAACCTGTATCGGTAACGGACTTGGCGGTGTAGCTACGATCGAAAAGGAACATGCCAAGGTTATGAATGGTAAGGCAAACCGTGTCAGTGTAATGATGGTTCCTATGATGATCTCGAATATGGCAGCCGGAAATGTAGCGATCGCATATGGCTTAAAGGGCAAATGTACAGATGTTGTAACAGCATGTGCGACAGGAACAAACAGCATTGGCGAGGCATATCGTTATATTCAGGTCGGAGATGCAGATGTGATGGTAGCCGGAGGCGCTGAATCACCGATCTGTGAGACAAATGTTTCAGGATTTATCTCCATGACAGCTCTTTCAAGTGCAACAGAAGCAGATCGTGCGTCGATTCCGTTTGACAAAGACAGATGTGGATTCGTTATCGGTGAAGGAGCTGGAGTCGTAGTTCTGGAATCTCTGGAGCATGCGCAGGCAAGAGGAGCAAAGATCCTTGCCGAGGTTGTCGGATATGGTTCCACCTGTGATGCATTTCACATTACATCCCCTGCCGAGGATGGAGAGGGTGCAGCAAGAGCCATGACACTCGCGATCAACGAGGCTGGCATTACACCGGCAGACGTTGATTATATCAATGCACACGGAACAAGTACCCACCACAATGATCTTTATGAAACAAGAGCCATTAAGAAAGCATTTGGTGAGGATGCATATAATGTAAATATCAATTCTACAAAATCCATGATCGGTCATTTATTTGGCGCGGCCGGAGCAGTTGAATTTATTACATGCGTAAAATCTATCGAAGATGGATACATTCACCCAACAGTAGGTCTTCGTGAGACAGAAGGCGAGATCGACCTGAATTATACAAAGGGTGAGGGCGTTCATAAGGACATTACATATGCACTGAGCAATTCTCTTGGATTTGGCGGACACAATGCAAGTATCCTTGTAAAGAAATGGGAAGAATAAGATCCAGACAAAAACAGATATAAAAGAATTACACATCATAAATAATGTGAGCAAAAGTATTTGCACGAAAAAGTGTAAATTTACATGGAAAAGTGAAAATTTACATCAAAAAGTGAAAAAACGTATTGACATATTCCTTGTGTTATGGTAAAGTATCTCCCGATGAACTGCCGAAGACAGTAGGTGCCGGATGGCATAAGTTGAAAAACACCTACCGAGGAATATATCGTTAATATTATTTTAACTATATGCTCTCTGTCTTATCGACAGAGAGCTTTTCTTATTTTAGCAGAAGATGCTTTCTGTTAACTATGTGCAGTCATTAGTAAAACAAGGAGGCGCATTATGGCAAAGGTAGAGATTAAGAAGCCAGTAGTTGAAGAAATCAAAGCTAACTTAGATGGTGCTCAGACAGCAGTTGTAGTTGACTACCGTGGACTTACAGTTGAGCAGGACACACAGCTTCGTAAGCAGTTAAGAGAAGCTGGGGTTGTTTATAAGGTATACAAGAACACCATGATCAACTTCGCTATTGAAGGCACAGAGTTCGAGGGACTGAAACCATGTCTCGAAGGACCTACCGGATTAGCTATCTGTAAGACAGATGCTACAGCAGCAGCCAGAATCCTGGCTAACTTCGCAAAGACTGCTCCGGCACTTGAGCTTAAGGGTGGCGTTGTAGAAGGTACATTCTACGATGCAGCAGGTATCGCAGTTATTGCAAACATTCCTTCAAGAGAAGTACTTATTTCCAAATTCCTTGGAAGTATCCAGTCACCTATTGCAAACTTCGCTCGTGTTATCAAGCAGATTGCAGAACAGAAGGAAGCTTAATTATTTGTGCATACAGGCACATCGGCTTCTATTTAATAGAAGCAGCAATTATTAAACTATATTATATTAATGGAGGAAATAATAATGACAACTCAGGAAATTATTGAAGTAATCAAAGGTTTATCAGTATTAGAATTAAATGACTTAGTTAAAGCATGTGAGGAAGAATTCGGCGTATCAGCAGCAGCAGGTGTTGTTGTAGCAGCAGCAGGCGGAGACGCTCCAGCAGCAGAAGAGAAGGATTCATTCGATATCGAACTTACAGAAGTTGGTCCTAACAAGGTTAAGGTTATCAAGGTTGTTCGTGAGATCACAGGTCTTGGCTTAAAGGAAGCTAAGGACGCTGTTGATGGCGCTCCAAAGGTTATCAAAGAGGGAGCTTCAAAGGACGAGGCTGAGGAAGCTAAGACTAAGTTAGAGGCTGAAGGCGCTAAGGTTACATTAAAGTAATTTTATTCCTTGTATTTATGAATATCTTTCGACCTGGCGGGAGAATTACCTGCCAGGTCGTTTTTGTCAAAGTTCCGGCGAACTGATCATTTTTATCAATAAGAGCAGTTGAGACCGAATAAGTGATTATAAGATTCTGAACACAGATACGACATGATATAGTCAGCGTTATGTATCTGTTCTGTAATAATACCGCTGCAGGCTGTTTCAAAAGAATGCAGAGGGGCATATAAATATGGATAAAAGTTCATATACAATTCTTTAATAAAAAATTCCAAATATTTCTTGACATATACCTTGAAAATGTGATACAGTGTAGGATGTCTATACTATGGGTTGGTTTGCGTTCGAACCAGACATATAATGACACGGCTAATATATTTCGGTTAAATGTAAGCATTTCAACAGAATATACGCTTAAAAATAAATTCCAAGGGGTGAATGTGTCGATGGAAAAAAACAGAATTAGTCCTGTTCAATCTGGTAAAGGTATCCGAATGAGTTATTCCAGACAGAAAGATGTACTGGAGATGCCTAACTTTATCGAAGTTCAGAAAAACTCATACCAGTGGTTCCTTACCGATGGTCTGAAGGAGGCATTTAAAGATATCTCTCCTATTACTGACTATACAGGACAGCTTAGTCTTGAGTTTGTAGATTTCCAGTTATGTAGAGATGATGTGAAGTACTCAATCGAAGAGTGCAAGGAAAGAGATGCAACATATGCTGCACCGCTTAAAGTAAAAGTAAGACTCCATGCAAATGACGCAAAGGAAATGTCAGAACATGAGATTTTCATGGGTGATCTTCCTCTTATGACCGAGACAGGTACATTTGTGATCAACGGTGCAGAGCGAGTTATCGTAAGCCAGTTGGTGCGTTCACCTGGTATCTACTATGATATTGCACATGATAAGATTGGTAAGAAGCTGTACTCCTGTACAGTTATCCCAAACCGTGGTGCATGGTTAGAGTACGAAACAGATTCGAATGATGTTTTCTATGTTCGTGTAGATAGAACCAGAAAGGTGCCTATCACAGTACTTATCCGTTCACTGGGAATCGGAACAAATGCAGAGATTATCGATCTGTTTGGCGAAGAACCAAAGATTTTAGCAAGTATTGAAAAGGATCCTTCTGAGACATATCAGGATGGTCTTCTTGAGCTGTACAAAAAAATAAGACCGGGTGAGCCTCTTGCAGTAGAGAGTGCAGAGAACCTGATCAATGCAATGTTCTTTGATCCAAGACGTTATGATCTTGCAAAGGTTGGACGTTATAAGTTCAATAAGAAGCTGGCATTCCAGAACAGAATTACAGGTCAGATACTTGCAGAGGATGCGATCGATCCGGCAACCGGTGAAGTGATCGCAGAAGCAGGCACGACACTTACAAGAGCACAGGCAAAGGATATCCAGGATGCTGCTGTACCATATGTTATGATCCAGACAGAAGAACGTAATGTAAAGGTGCTTTCAAATATGGTAGTAGATCTGTCCAAGTATGTTGGATTTGATCCTGCTGAAGTAGGTATCCATGAGGGTGTATACTATCCTGTTCTTGAAACCCTTTTAAATGAATATTCAGACGAAGAAGAATTAAAGGCAGCTATCGCAAGAGATGCATCTGACCTTGTTCCAAAGCATATAACAAAAGAAGACATTATCGCTTCAATTAACTACAACATTCACCTTGAATATGGTATTGGAACAAAGGATGATATCGATCACCTGGGTAACAGACGTATCCGTGCAGTCGGAGAACTTCTTCAGAATCAGTATAGAATCGGTCTTTCCAGACTGGAAAGAGTTGTAAGAGAGAGAATGACGACTCAGGACGTAGAGACGATCACTCCACAGTCTCTGATCAACATCAAGCCTGTAACAGCAGCAGTTAAGGAATTCTTCGGAAGTTCCCAGTTGTCACAGTTCATGGATCAGAACAATCCATTGTCTGAGCTGACTCATAAGAGAAGATTATCAGCCCTTGGTCCCGGTGGTCTGTCACGAGACAGAGCAGGATTCGAGGTTCGAGATGTACACTATACTCATTATGGTAGAATGTGTCCTATCGAGACTCCTGAAGGTCCTAACATCGGTCTGATCAACTCTCTGGCTACTTATGCAAGAATCAATGAGTATGGTTTTGTAGAAGCACCATACAGAAAACTGGATAAATCAGATCCTGCAAACCCTGTAGTTACAGATGAGGTTATTTATCTGACGGCAGATGAAGAAGATAATTACAGAGTTGCACAGGCAAATGAACCTCTGGATGCAGATGGTCATTTCGTAAATAACAACGTATCAGGAAGATACAGAGAGGATACAACAGAGTTCCCGAAATCAAGAGTTGATCTGATGGACGTTTCTCCTAAGATGGTATTCTCAGTTGCTACATCCATGATTCCTTTCCTTGAGAACGATGATGCAAACCGTGCTCTGATGGGATCAAACATGCAGCGTCAGGCAGTTCCGCTTATGCTTACCGAATCAGCCGTTGTAGGTACCGGTATGGAAGCAAAGGCAGCTGTTGATTCAGGTGTATGTATCGTTGCAAAGAGAGATGGTGTAGTTGAATATTCCACAAGTAAGGAAATCTGTATTAAGGCAGATGAAGATGGAACAAAGGATATCTACCACGTTATCAAGTTCGCACGAAGCAATCAGGGTAACTGTATGAACCAGAGACCTATCGTATTCAAGGGCGAGCATGTTAAGGCTGGAGAGGTTATCGCAGACGGACCATCTACTTCAGGTGGAGAGATCGCACTTGGAAAGAACCCTCTGATCGGTTTCATGACCTGGGAAGGTTACAACTACGAGGATGCTGTTCTTTTAAGTGAAAGACTTGTAAAGATGATGTATATACATCTATTCATATTGAGGAGTACGAATGCGAAGCGAGAGATACCAAGCTCGGACCGGAAGAGATCACAAGAGATCTTGCTGGACTGTCCAATGATGCATTAAAGGATCTGGATGAGAATGGTATTATCCGTATCGGTGCTGAGGTTCGTGCCGGAGATATCCTTGTCGGTAAGGTTACTCCTAAGGGAGAGACAGAACTGACAGCAGAGGAAAGACTCCTTCGTGCCATCTTTGGTGAGAAGGCAAGAGAAGTAAGAGATACTTCCCTGAAGGTTCCTCATGGAGCATTTGGTGTCATCATGGATACCAAGATCTTCACAAGAGAAAACGGTGATGAACTTTCACCGGGTGTTAATAAATCAGTCAGAGTATACATTGCTCAGAAGAGAAAGATCCAGGTAGGAGATAAGATGGCTGGTCGTCATGGTAACAAGGGTGTAATTTCCCGTGTACTTCCGGTAGAAGATATGCCATTCCTTCCAAATGGTCGTCCGCTCGATATCGTGTTGAACCCACTGGGCGTTCCTTCACGTATGAATATCGGACAGGTTCTTGAAATCCATCTTGGTCTTGCTTCACAGGTTCTCGGATTCAAGGTTTCAACTCCTGTGTTTGATGGTGCAGACGAGTTTGATATCATGGATACTCTTGAGATGGCGAATGATTATGCAAATACCGAGTGGGAAGATTTCTATGAGAAATATAAAGACTCTGTTTCGGAAGAAGTAATGAATTACCTCTATGAGAACAGAGACCACAGAGAAGAATGGAAGGGCGTTCCGATCGACAGAACCGGTAAGGTACAGCTTCGTGACGGTAGAACCGGTGAAGAATTTGACAGCCCTGTAACAATCGGTTACATGCATTATCTTAAGCTCCACCATCTGGTTGATGATAAGATCCATGCACGTTCAACCGGTCCGTACTCATTAGTTACACAGCAGCCTCTGGGTGGTAAAGCTCAGTTCGGTGGACAGCGTTTCGGTGAGATGGAAGTTTGGGCACTGGAAGCATACGGTGCATCATATACATTACAGGAAATCCTGACTGTTAAGTCGGATGATGTAATCGGACGTGTTAAGACATATGAAGCGATCATTAAGGGTGAGAATATTCCTACACCTGGTATCCCTGAGTCATTCAAGGTACTGCTGAAGGAATTCCAGTCACTTGGTCTCGATGTCAGAGTTGTAAAAGACGATATGACAGAGGTTGATCTCGGTGAGACGATCGAAGCGTATGACGAGAATGTTAAGAGCATGATCGATGATGATAAACGGGAAGCTGATGAACGTGAATTTGAAGAAGCGGGCTTCAGCGGAACAGATGAAAATGATGAGCTG
The DNA here is from genome assembly GCF_003480025.1 of Clostridium sp. AM46-21. Lineage (NCBI taxonomy): Bacteria > Bacillati > Bacillota > Clostridia > Eubacteriales > Clostridiaceae > Clostridium > Clostridium sp. AM46-21. The sequence goes on along the minus strand of NZ_QUIB01000003.1, from coordinate 181,922 downwards.
ACATCATTATCAGACGGAGAATATCTGGATGATTACAATGACGACTATGATGGCAACTCGGATGATGAATTTTAGAAAGGAGATTTTGTAAGATGCCAGAATTTAACATGGAAACTCCAGAACAGGAACAGGCTTTAAGCTTTGACGCAATTAGAATCGGACTTGCATCTCCTGAAAAAATCAGAGAATGGTCACATGGTGAGGTTAAGAAACCTGAGACTATCAACTACAGAACATTAAAACCGGAAAAAGACGGTTTGTTCTGCGAGAGAATATTTGGACCTAGCAAGGACTGGGAATGTCATTGCGGTAAATATAAGAAGATCAGATATAAAGGTATTATCTGTGATCGATGCGGTGTAGAGGTTACAAAGGCCAGCGTTCGTAGAGAGCGTATGGGTCATATCGAGCTTGCAGCACCGGTATCCCATATCTGGTATTTCAAAGGTATTCCTAGCCGTATGGGACTGATCCTTGATATTTCTCCAAGAGTACTTGAAAAGGTATTATACTTTGCATCTTATATCGTTCTTGATCCAAAGGACACACCGCTTACTTATAAGCAAGTTCTGACAGAGCAGGAATACAGAAAGGCTGAAGAGGACTTCGGATACGGCTCCTTCCGTGCAGGAATGGGTGCTGAGTCCATTCAGGAGCTCTTAAGAGCAATCGATCTGGATAAAGAAAGCGAAGAATTAAAGGCTGAGCTTAAGAATTCAAGCGGACAGAAGAGAGCCAGAATCATCAAGAGACTGGAAGTTGTTGAAGCATTCCGTAATTCTGAGAATAAGCCGGAGTGGATGATCATGGATGTTATTCCGGTTATCCCACCGGATATCAGACCTATGGTTCAGTTGGATGGCGGCAGATTTGCTACATCTGACCTGAATGACTTATATAGAAGAATTATCAACAGAAATAACCGTTTAAGAAGACTTCTTGATCTGAACGCTCCTGACATCATTGTCAGAAACGAGAAGAGAATGCTTCAGGAAGCTGTTGATGCGTTAATTGATAATGGTAGAAGAGGCCGTCCTGTAACAGGCCCGGGTAACAGAGCATTAAAGTCTCTGTCCGATATGTTAAAGGGTAAGCAGGGACGTTTCCGTCAGAACCTTCTTGGTAAGCGTGTTGACTATTCAGGACGTTCCGTTATCGTAGTAGGACCGGAACTTAAGATTTATCAGTGTGGTCTTCCAAAGGAAATGGCTATCGAATTATTCAAGCCATTTGTTATGAAAGAACTGACAGCCAGCGGCAGAGCGAATAACATTAAAGCTGCTAAGAAGATGGTAGAAAAGCTTGAGCCGGAAGTTTGGGATGTACTGGAAGATGTAATCAAAGAGCATCCGGTTATGTTAAACCGTGCTCCTACACTTCACAGACTGGGTATCCAGGCATTTGAGCCTATCCTTGTAGAAGGTAAGGCAATCAAGCTTCATCCACTGGTATGTACAGCGTTCAACGCCGATTTCGATGGTGACCAGATGGCTGTTCACCTTCCGCTTACAGTTGAGGCACAGGCAGAATGTAGATTCCTGCTCCTGTCCCCTAATAACCTTCTGAAGCCTTCAGATGGTGCTCCGGTTGCCGTTCCTTCACAGGATATGGTTCTTGGTATCTACTATCTGACAATGGAGAAGGATGGCGATATCGGAGAAGGCAAGTTCTTCAAGTCAAAGAACGAAGCACTGCTTGCATATGAGAACAAGGAGATCACTCTCCATTCTAAGATAAAAGTAAGAAGAACTGTTACGACAGAAGACGGAACAGAGGTTACAGGTATCATCGATACTACACTCGGTCGTTTGCTGTTCAACGAGATCATTCCTCAGGATCTTGGATATGTTGACAGAACAAATCCTGACAATATCCTGAAACTTGAGATTGATTTCCATGTTGGTAAGAAACAGTTAAAGCCGATCCTTGACAAATGTATCAATACACATGGCGCAACCAAGACTGCAGAAGTTCTGGATGACGTAAAGGCAATCGGTTACAAGTATTCAACCAGAGGTGCTATTTCAGTATCTATTTCAGATATGAAGGTGCCGGACGAGAAGAAGCAGATCCTTGCAGATGCTCAGACTCAGGTTGACAAGATCACAAAGATGTTCAGACGTGGTCTTATGACAGAGGAGGAGAGATACCTCGCTGTTGTTAAGGTTTGGGAAGAAGCCGATAAGGTTCTGACAAAAGCCCTTCTGGACGGACTTGATAAATATAACAACATCTTCATGATGGCAGATTCCGGTGCCCGTGGATCTAACCAGCAGATCAAACAGCTGGCTGGTATGCGTGGTCTGATGGCAGATACAACCGGTCGTACGATCGAACTTCCGATTAAGTCAAACTTCCGTGAAGGTCTTGACGTTCTGGAGTATTTCATTTCAGCGCATGGTGCTCGTAAGGGTCTGTCCGATACAGCGCTTCGTACAGCCGATTCAGGATACCTGACCAGACGTCTGGTTGACGTATCACAGGATCTGATCATTCGCGAGACAGATTGTTGTGCAGGAAAAGCAATTCCTGGTATGGAAGTAGAAGCATTCATGGAAGGCAAAGAAGTAATCGAATCCTTCCAGGAGAGAATTACAGGTCGTTACCTTGCAGAATCTGTATACGATAAAGATGGTAACCTTTTAGTTAAGGCAAACCACATGGTATCACCAAAGAGAGCTGCTCTGATCGTAAATCAGGGTGTAGATTCAAACGGTGTTCCGTTCCTTGATCCGGATACAGGTGTTACAAGACAGGATGCAAAGATTAAGATCAGAACGATCCTGACATGTAAGTCACACCTTGGTGTATGTGCAAAATGTTATGGTGCCAACATGGCAACCGGACAGCCGGTACAGGTTGGTGAAGCTGCCGGAATCATCGCAGCTCAGTCAATCGGTGAGCCTGGTACACAGCTTACCATGAGAACGTTCCATACTGGTGGTGTTGCCGGTGATGATATTACACAGGGTCTTCCTAGAGTAGAAGAGTTGTTCGAAGCAAGAAAGCCAAAGGGACTTGCGATCATCGCAGAGTTTGGCGGTAAGGTTCAGCTTCGTGATAATAAGAAGAAGAGAGAAGTTGTTATCACAAATGACGAGACAGGCGAATCAAAGGCATACTTGATTCCTTATGGTTCCCGTATCAAGGTTCTGGACGATCAGGTTCTGGAAGCCGGTGATGAATTAACAGAAGGTTCTGTTAATCCGCATGATATCTTAAAGATCAAAGGTATCCGTGCAGTTCAGGATTACATGCTTCGTGAAGTACAGCGAGTATACAGACTTCAGGGTGTTGATATCAATGATAAGCATATCGAGATCATTGTTCGTCAGATGTTAAAGAAGATCAGGATCGAGGATAACGGAGATTCATCCTACCTTCCGGGAACACTGGTTGACGTTCTTGATTTTGAAGATACAAATGAGCAGCTCATCGCAGAAGGCAAACAGCCGGCAGAAGGCTCACAGGTAATGCTTGGTATTACAAAGGCATCACTTGCTACAGATTCCTTCATGTCAGCAGCGTCCTTCCAGGAGACAACAAAGGTTCTTACAGATGCAGCTATTAAGAGTAAGGTAGATCCGCTTAATGGTCTGAAAGAGAACGTTATTATCGGTAAGCTGATCCCAGCAGGTACAGGTATGAAGCGTTATCGTTCTGTAAAGCTTGATACAGAGATGGATGAGATCAACTTCTTTGATGATGATGACGAGATCGACTTCGGAGATGATCTGGAAAGCACAGAGTTAGAAGATGCAGTTGATACCGATGCAGATGCAGAGGATGAGGCGGAAGAAAATGCTTCAGACTTGGAATCTGTAGAGGCAGAGACATCTGATAACGAATAAATAAATTTGAAAAGTGCTTGACACGAATAATTTCAATATATATAATGGTAAGGCATGCGTGAGAACGTATGCCTTATATTATTTTTTATTTTGAAAGTAGGAGGTGAAAACATGCCAACATTTAACCAGTTAGTTAGAAAGGGAAGACAGACAGTAGAGAAGAAGTCAACTGCACCAGCTCTTCAGAGAAGTTTCAACTCATTAAAGAAGAAGCCAACTGAGACAAGCTCTCCACAGAAGAGAGGAGTTTGTACAGCAGTTAAGACAGCTACTCCTAAGAAGCCTAACTCAGCTCTGAGAAAGATCGCCAGAGTTCGTTTATCAAACGGTATCGAAGTTACAAGTTATATTCCAGGTGAAGGTCACAACCTTCAGGAGCATAGCGTAGTTCTTATCCGTGGTGGTAGAGTAAAGGACTTACCTGGTACAAGATACCATATCATCAGAGGTACTCTTGATACAGCAGGTGTTGCAAAGAGACGTCAGGCTCGTTCTAAGTACGGTGCTAAGCGTCCAAAAGATGCTAAGAAGTAATTAAAACCGTATTATTGGAAACATTCCAAAAAAATGTGCTGGTTAGGCCATGTTTTTGCTATGAGATAAGGTGTTGATGCATAAAAATGCAGAAAACATCAGATAGATAGAAGAGATGGAAATAACAGCACGAACACATTTTATAATGTGAGTACCGAAGAATTAATAAATATTAAGGAGGGAAGAACCGTGCCACGTAAAGGACATATCGCAAAGAGAGACGTATTAGCGGATCCAATTTACAATAACAAGGTGGTTACCAAGCTTATCAACAACGTAATGTTAGATGGTAAGAAGGGTGTTGCTCAGAAGATTGTTTACGGTGCATTCGACCGTATCGCAACTGAAACTGGTAAGGACGCTATCGAGGTATTTGAAGAGGCTATGAACAACATCATGCCATTACTCGAGGTTAAGGCAAGACGTATCGGTGGTGCAACATATCAGGTACCTATCGATGTAAGACCAGATAGAAGACAGGCTCTTGGACTTCGTTGGTTAACAACATTTTCACGTGCCAGAAGTGAAAAGACCATGGAAGAAAGACTTGCAAGAGAGATCATGGATGCAGCTAATAACACAGGTGCATCTGTAAAGAGAAAAGAAGATATGCACAAGATGGCAGAAGCAAACAAGGCATTTGCTCACTACAGATTCTAATCTGTGCCGTCTACAGAATAATAAAAGGAGGACAATCCGTTGGCTGGAAGAGAATATCCATTGGACAGAACAAGAAACATTGGTATTATGGCTCATATCGATGCTGGTAAGACAACTCTTACAGAGAGAATCTTATACTATACCGGTGTTAACTATAAAATCGGTGATACTCATGATGGTACAGCTACTATGGACTGGATGGAGCAGGAGCAGGAAAGAGGTATTACAATCACTTCCGCTGCTACAACCTGTCACTGGACATTAGAGGATCATCACAAACCAAAGGCTGGTGCTTTAGAGCACAGAATCAACATCATTGATACTCCAGGTCACGTAGACTTTACTGTAGAAGTAGAGCGTTCACTTCGTGTACTTGATGGCGCCGTTGGTGTATTCGATGCAAAGGCTGGTGTAGAGCCTCAGTCAGAAAACGTATGGCGTCAGGCTGACACATACAACGTTCCACGTATGGCATTCATCAACAAGATGGATAAAATGGGTGCTGACTTTTTCTACTCAGTTCAGACAATTATTGATCGTCTGGGCAAGAATGCAATTCCAGTTCAGATTCCTATCGGTAAAGAATCCGATTTCATCGGTCTGATCGACTTATTTGAGATGGATGCATACTATTATAAAGATGATAAGGGTGAAGACATCGAGATCACAACGATCCCTGATGACTTAAAAGAGCTTGCTGACAAATGGCATGAGAACCTTGTAGAGAAGATCTGCGAGTTAGATGATGACTTAATGATGATGTACCTTGAGGGTGAAGAGCCTTCAATCGACGAAATGAAGAAAGTTCTTCGTAGAGCAACTATTGCTTGTGAAGCAGTTCCGGTATTCCTTGGTTCCGCATACAAGAATAAGGGTGTTCAGAAGATGCTTGATGGTGTTATTGAATATATGCCAGCTCCTACAGATATCCCTGATATCACAGGTGTAGATCCTGAAGGAAATGATGTAGTTCGTCATTCATCAGATGAAGAACCATTTGCTGCATTGGCATTCAAGATCATGACAGACCCATTCGTTGGTAAGTTAGCATTCTTCAGAGTATATTCAGGTACATTGAACTCAGGTTCATATGTATTAAATGCAACAAAAGACAAGAAAGAGCGTGTAGGACGTATCGTACAGATGCATGCAAATGCTCGTAAGGAAATTGATAAGGTTTACGCTGGTGATATCGCAGCTGCTGTTGGTTTCAAAGTAACAACAACTGGTGATACAATCTGTGATGAGCAGCATCCGGTTATCCTTGAGTCAATGGAATTCCCAGAGCCAGTTATCGAGCTTGCTATCGAGCCTAAGACAAAGAATGATCAGGGTAAGATGGGCGAGGCTCTTGCAAAGCTTGCTGAAGAAGATCCTACATTCAGAGCACATACAGATAAAGAAACAGGACAGACAATCATCGCCGGTATGGGTGAGCTTCACCTTGAGGTTATTGTTGACCGTCTGCTTCGTGAGTTCAAGGTTGAGGCTAACGTAGGTGCACCTCAGGTTGCTTACAAAGAGACATTTACCAAGGCTGTTGACGTTGATAGCAAATATGCTAAGCAGTCAGGTGGTCGTGGTCAGTATGGTCACTGTAAAGTTAAGTTCGAGCCAATGGATCCAAACGGCGAAGAGACATTCAAGTTCGAATCCACAGTTGTTGGTGGTGCTATTCCTAAGGAATATATCCCAGCAGTCGGTGAAGGTATCGAAGAAGCTGCTAAGGCTGGTATTCTTGGTGGATACCCAGTACTTGGTGTTCATGCAAATGTATACGATGGTTCATACCATGAAGTCGATTCATCAGAAATGGCATTCCACATCGCTGGTTCTATGGCTTTCAAGGATGCTATGGCTAAGGCAAACCCAGTTCTTCTGGAGCCTATCATGAAGGTTGAAGTTACAATGCCTGAGGAATACTTAGGTGATGTAATCGGAAGCTTAAATGCTAAGAGAGGCCAGATCGAAGGTATGGATGATATCGGCGGTGGTAAGATCGTCAGAGCATTCGTTCCACTTGCAGAGATGTTCGGTTACTCAACAGAGCTTCGTTCATCTACACAGGGACGTGGTAACTATTCAATGTTCTTTGAGAGATACGCTCAGTGTCCAAAGAGTGTTCAGGAGAAGGTTATCGCTGAAAAGTCAAAATAATAGTTTGACAACTCAGAAAGGCATTTTGCCGTGCCTTTCGACTTAAAAGAGTAAAATAAATCATATCAGCAGGTAAAAAGGTTGAAAATCCTTGTGCCTGCTGGTATAAAGAGATAAAAAAAGGTTGAAAATCTTTTATATATTCTATATAATGAGTTTTAGCCAAGCATAGCCCTTAGGGGTACGAAATTTAAGGAGGATATTAAAAAATGGCAAAGGAAAAGTTTAATAGAAGTAAGCCACATTGTAACATTGGTACAATCGGTCACGTTGACCATGGTAAAACAACATTAACAGCAGCTATCACAAAAGTTCTTTCAGAGAGAGTAGCTGGTAACGCAGCTGTTGATTTCGCTAACATTGATAAGGCTCCAGAAGAGAGAGAAAGAGGTATCACTATCTCTACAGCTCACGTTGAGTACGAGACAGAGAAGAGACATTATGCTCACGTTGACTGTCCAGGACATGCTGACTACGTTAAGAACATGATCACTGGTGCAGCTCAGATGGATGGTGCTATCCTTGTTGTTGCTGCTACTGATGGTGTTATGGCTCAGACAAAGGAGCATATCTTACTTTCACGTCAGGTTGGTGTACCTTACATCGTTGTATTCTTAAATAAGTGCGATATGGTTGATGATGACGAGCTTATCGAACTTGTAGAGATGGAAGTTACAGAACAGCTTGAAGAGTACGGATTCAATGATTGTCCAATCGTTAAGGGTTCAGCTCTTAAGGCTCTTGAAGATCCAATGGGACCTTGGGGAGATAAGATCATGGAACTTATGGATACAATAGATTCATACATTCCAGATCCTCAGAGAGATACAGATAAGCCATTCATCATGCCTGTAGAGGACGTATTCACAATCACAGGTCGTGGTACAGTTGCTACCGGTAGAGTAGAAGCTGGTGTTATCCACTTAAATGATGAAGTTGAAATCGTTGGTATTAAGCCAGAAATCCAGAAGACAACTGTAACAGGTATTGAGATGTTCAGAAAGCTCCTTGATGAAGGACAGGCTGGTGATAACATCGGTGCTCTTCTTCGTGGTATCAAGAGAGAAGATATCGTAAGAGGTCAGGTTCTTTGTAAGCCAGGTTCAATCACATGTCATACAAAGTTCACAGCTCAGGTTTACGTTCTTACTAAGGACGAGGGTGGTCGTCATACACCATTCTTCAACAACTACCGTCCACAGTTCTACTTCAGAACAACTGACGTAACAGGTGTTTGTAACCTTCCAGCAGGTACAGAGATGTGCATGCCTGGTGATAACGTAGAAATGACAATCGAACTGATTCACCCAATCGCTATGAGCCAGGGTCTTACTTTCGCTATCCGTGAAGGTGGACGTACTGTAGGATCAGGCCGTGTTGCTACAATCATTGAGTAATCTTTGATAGTGTATCAAAAAAGCTAGATTTTTGGGGCTTTCCTAAGAATAGGGAAGCCCTTTTTGTAACATGAGATAAGTAAAAAGAATAGTAAAAGATAGGGTTAGCGGTGCAAAAACGGTGCCAAGACAGAATAAAACAGTGGAAATACTGATAGATTTGAATATAATAATTGAGATGAAAAGATACATGAAAGTTTAAAAATGTGTTATAATATAAATAGATATGACGATATAAATAATGAGGTGACATAGGTGTCAAAAATCAATATAGAAGTGTTAAAAGTGATTGACTCATCAATGTCTAAGTGTTATAATTCCAATGTTGTATATAAAATTAACACATATATAATGAGAAAAATAAAGGAGGATGTAATATGGCTAACGTAGGAAGAAAGCTTGGCGTTAACATCAGAACGTGTATGCAGGAAGCTAACATTAGTCTTGATAGCTTTGCCAAGCATCTAGGGTATTCAATTAAAGATGTGTGGAATGTTATCGAAGGAAAGGTTATAATTCCTCCAGTTGAATTAGATAAGATTGCAGGCCTTTTAAAAACAACAAAGAATGAATTGATTAATCGCAAATCGGACACATTGGTACCTGATTTGCAGTATATGAAAGAGTTTAGCAATCCAGACAATTTGGATAAAATATTGAATTTGATGGATGAATATGTGGAACTTAGAGAAGTCATGTAAAAAGAAAAGCTGTACGAAAGTACAGCTTTTTTGAGGTGATAAATGGATTGGGAAAAGATAGTTGAGCAAATACCAACAGTAATAGAGAAAGTAAGAACAGATTATGTTCTGAATAACATGATAATTAAGGATGATATATTTGGAATTCTGGAAAAGCATTGTACAGTTGTATATTATCCTATAGAGAATGAAATTAATTGTGGTTTTCACACAAAGCGTTTTGTTAAAAATAAATTAGAAGACTTTGTGTATATCAATACTGCAAAGACTATTGCAGAGCAAGTTTTTGCGGCAGCCCATGAGTTGGGACATGTATGGGGTGTTGCCACTCAAGTGTGGGAATTGGCTGGAGAACATGGTGTATTAGAAAATACGATAGAAGAGCGAATAATTAATAGATTCGCAGCAGAATTATTAATGCCCACAAAAGAATTTAGGAAAACTTTTTGGGCGCATATGGAAAAATTGAATCTTGACGCTAATAAGCTAAGACTCGTCGATTTGGTTCGCGTAATGGTGTTACAGATGAATGATTATATGGTTCCATATGAATCCGTAAGAAGGAGAGCTGTTGAAACAAAGATTATTACTCAGAAGCTCGGAGAAACTCTTTTGGAGAATGAAAAAGATATATTGCCTTTGATTAATGTCTTTTCAAAAGACCAAAATACAATGTTAGATAGAGTGACTGCAAAGAAAACAATTCCTGGTTTAAGAAACATGTTAGAAACGGTTGAAAGGAGCGGAGAATTGAGTATTTATACTATCAATAGGATAAAGAGAGACTTTGATATTGATGATATAAATGGAGCCGATGATATTGTGGAAATTTCTATAGAAGGAGGTAAGCATGGAGAAAACTGAGGTCATTGTAGACACCTGTTTTCTTCAAAAATTATCTTCAGAAGGTAAAGTAATAGACAATATTAAAAGGGTATTGGCTGAGTTAGAGTACATTCCAGTTGTACACCCATATATTTATGAGCATGAATTATCTTTACATTCATACTTTGTGCGCTTAGTTGAGGATGGGTACATAAAGGTAATGGGGTATGATGAATTCCAGAAAGATGCGATAGATAAGCAGACTTATGAAGCCTATTATGATGTACTGTATGAAGAGATGAGACTGACTTTGGAAGCAATGAATAGTCCAAAGCAAGTAGAGAAATTGTGTTTACAAAAAGGACAGACAATATATAATACGCATAAGCAGGGGAGTAGTATGGGTGACGTTCATATGATTCTGATGGCATCCTATTTGCAAATGCCTATTTTGTTAACTGAAGACTCGGATATTGAGATGTTGCGTGACATAGCTAAACGGCGAATGCGATTAGGAGAATATTCATTGCAAATACTTAATGGTGTTCAGCTTATAGAGGAGATTGCTAAAAAGCAAGATTCATCAATAACAGTTAAGGAGATAGAAGCAATTTTAAAAGCCATGCGAGAACGAAATGCTGTTTCTGGTATAAAAGCAGTATGGCGAGAGAATCATCCTGTGTAAAGGGCAGTATTAGAAAATAAATATAATATTTACGTAAATAGCTCCAGTGAACGCATATATTCACTAGAGCTATTTTTTTACCATCCCTTAATCTGTTTTATCTGTTCTGCCCGTTCGGGATCTCTATGATACTGTAGTTTAAATTGTATCGTTTCTACAACTTCTTTCCGTGCTTCATCATCCAATTGATAAAAAGATGTGAGTAAATTATCCACATCCGGCATACTGTTTTTTCCGAAAAGGTACATAAGCGGATACATGGAATTCTTTAAATATGTTTTTACTCGATTTCCGTCAAGAGCACCATTCAATCCATTTGGTAATGTAGGGTAGATTTCTTCTTCTGTAATGGCTCCGGAGAAAGGACTGGCAGAGCATATATCATTCACATCAATTTCTAATTCATTTGCCAACCGAAGTGCAAAATCAAATCTAATATTAGAATCCTTTTGAATAATAGAATAGAGTGTTGTGGCGCTGATTCCGGTTGCTTTTGCAATTTGGCGGACATTCGTGCCTTTACTATCAAGTATTTCTTTCAATTTCTTTCCATCGCCCATAAATGACCTCCTATATTCATACAAAGAAAAATTACGAAAAACATAAGCACAGTATTTATAATAGCATATTTACAAAATGCATAAAAGAGAAAAATACAAAAAATTGTAATTACGAAAAACGTAAAGATGAATTTACGAAGTGTTGACATATGAGATATATGGTGTTAATATAAATGTACGAAAATCGTACAAGATATAGATGCAAGAATTGTAACAAAATTAGAAATGAAGAAGGGAGGACGAATATATGGCGAATTATCAATATATGATGAGTGCGGAAGATATTGCAAAATAGTATGACGGAATTATATGTTATGCAGCGATATCTGCAGAACAGTAAATTACAAAATATGGGACTTGGACTGTTTGATTCCTGGGCTTCCACTTTTGGAGAAGTTGTCACGAGCATCGAACTTGCTCCCGAAGGAACAGGATATCGTGCAAAGTCCAGATTTGCACGGTTTTATAATATCCCGGAACTGATGAATATGTTCAAGGAGATTGCAGATATCAAGACTTCCGATCAGTTAAAGCTTCCTGTGCCGGAAGCAGAATATGAAACAGTGGTGCTGAAACCAACGGAACAGCAGAAAGAAATCGTAGAAAGCCTTGGAGAACGTGCGGAAGTTGTCAGAAATGGCGGAGTAGATGCCGCGGTTGATAATATGCTGAAAATCACCAATGATGGAAGAAAGTTAGCATTGGATCAGCGTTTAGTGAACGAATTATTGCCAGACAATCCGGAAAGCAAGATATCAGTCTGTGCAGAGAAAAGCTATGAAATCTGGAAAGACACAGCAGCACAGAAATCAGCACAATTGATTTTCTGTGATTTGAGTACACCGAAAGGCGATGGCAGTTTTAATGTCTACGACGACCTGAAACGGAAACTGATGGAAAAAGGAGTGCCGGAAAAAGAGATTGCTTTTATTCATGATGCAAATACAGAAGCAAAGAAGACGGAGCTGTTTGGAAAAGTGAAATCCGGACAGGTTCGTTTTTTGATTGGTTCTACAGCAAAGATGGGTGCAGGAACCAATGTGCAGGATCGTCTGATTGCGTTGCATCATCTGGATATTGGCTGGAAACCATCTGATGTAGGACGGATTTTGCGGACATTCAAAATAAAAAAGAATGTGGAGGTAACAGACAATGGCAAAATCATTATTTGAGGAACTGGGCGGCAAATACGAAAGGCAAGGGGATTATTTGATACCGTGCTTAACTGTACCCGCCGAAGAAGAACAGGCAATAGGCATCTGGGGGCAACGGCATTTAGATTATCTAAAACAGTACCGTAAAGTTACATACACCAATCTTCTTACAAGCGGCAGGCTAAACGCCTACCTTGCCGACATCAACAGACAGGCACAGGAACGCTTTGAAAGGCTCATAGAGGGTATGAAACAGGCACAGGGCATAACGGAACAGCTAAAGGCAGAAAACGCCTTAGAATGGACAGGATGCCTCAATAACATAAGGGCTTGTGCGAGGGAGATTGTGGAAAAGGAAATTATTTTTGCATAAACAGATGATTAGTGGCAGGGGGAAATCCTGCCGCTTTTTCTGCTTTAGTTTGTCAGCTTGACAAATAAAGGGTTAAGGAATATAATTAGATTCAGTATTATACAAGGAGTTAATAAATATGCGGCAAGGTATTCTTAAATAAACTGTCAATTTGATAGTGGGAACAAAAAGTAGCAGTCTCGTTTCACTTTTAATATGGGGCTTAGTTTTTTGTACCCAGTTTAAGAATACTTTTATCATGTAATTTTATATGCCCGAAAACATATAAGTGTTTTGGGGCTATTGGAGTTATTTACCCAGTGATAGGAGTATTTATCACTGGGTATTTTTATGCCCTTTTTTGGGTGTTGATAGGAGGAAAATCACATGAAAATAATTAACTTAGGCATTCTGGCTCACGTTGACGCAGGAAAGACAACATTAACGGAAAGTTTATTGTATACCAGTGGTGCAATTGCAGAACTAGGGAGCGTAGATGAAGGCACAACAAGGACAGATACAATGAATTTGGAGCGTCAAAGGGGAATCACTATCCAGACAGCAGTGACATCTTTTCAGTGGGAGGATGTAAAAGTCAACATTATAGATACGCCAGGCCATATGGATTTTTTGGCGGAAGTATACCGTTCTTTATCCGTATTAGACGGAGCAGTATTATTAGTTTCTGCAAAGGATGGCATACAGGCACAGACCCGTATACTGTTTCATGCACTACAGACAATGAAGATTCCGACAATTTTTTTCATCAATAAAATTGACCAAGAGGGGATTGATTTGCCAATGGTATATCGAGAAATGAAAGCAAAGCTTTCTTCGGAAATTATAGTGAAGCAAAAGGTTGGGCAGCATCCCCATATAAATGTAACGGACAATGACGATATGGAACAGTGGGATGCGGTAATTATGGGAAACGATGAACTATTAGAGAAATATATGTCAGGGAAACCGTTTAAAATGTCAGAACTGGAACAGGAAGAAAACAGGAGATTCCAAAACGGAACGTTATTTCCCGTTTATCACGGAAGCGCTAAAAACAATCTGGGGATTCGGCAGCTTATAGAAGTGATTGCCAGTAAATTTTATTCATCAACGCCTGAAGGTCAATCTGAACTATGCGGGCAGGTTTTTAAGATTGAATATTCAGAGAAAAGGCGGCGTTTTGTTTATGTGCGTATATATAGCGGAACATTGCATTTGAGGGATGTTATTAGAATATCTGAAAAAGAGAAAATAAAAATCACAGAGATGTGTGTTCCGACAAACGGTGAATTATATTCATCCGATACAGCCTGCTCTGGTGATATTGTAATTTTACCAAATGATGTTTTGCAGCTAAACAGTATTTTGGGGAACGGAATACTGTTGCCGCAGAGAAAATTTATTGAAAATCCTCTCCCTATGCTCCAAACAACGATTGCAGTAAAGAAATCTGAACAGCGGGAAATATTGCTTGGGGCACTTACAGAAATTTCAGATGGCGACCCTCTTTTAAAATATTATGTGGATACTACAACGCATGAGATTATACTTTCTTTTTTGGGGAAAGTGCAGATGGAAGTCATTTGTGCCATCCTTGAGGAAAAATATCATGTGGAGGCAGAAATAAAAGAGCCTACTGTTATATATATGGAAAGACCGCTTAGAAAAGCAGAATATACCATCCACATAGAAGTCCCGCCAAATCCTTTCTGGGCTTCTGTCGGGTTGTCCATAGAGCCGCTCCCTATTGGAAGCGGAGTGCAGTATGAAAGCAGAGTTTCACTTGGATATTTAAATCAATCGTTCCAAAATGCGGTTATGGAGGGGGTTCTTTATGGCTGCGAGCAGGGGCTGTATGGATGGAAAGTGACAGACTGTAAAATCTGTTTTGAATATGGATTGTATTATAGTCCTGTAAGTACCCCCGCAGACTTTCGGCTGCTTTCCCCTATCGTATTGGAGCAGGCTTTAAAAAAAGCAGGGACAGAACTATTAGAGCCATATCTCCACTTTGAAATTTATGCACCGCAGGAATATCTCTCACGGGCGTATCATGATGCTCCAAGGTATTGTGCAGATATTGTAAGTACTCAGATAAAGAATGACGAGGTCATTCTGAAAGGAGAAATCCCTGCTAGATGTATTCAAGAATACAGGAACGATTTAACTTATTTCACAAATGGGCAGGGAGTCTGCTTGACAGAGTTAAAAGGATACCAGCCAGCTATTGGTAAATTTATTTGCCAACCCCGCCGCCCGAATAGCCGTATAGATAAGGTTCGGCATATGTTCCACAAGTTAGCTTAACAGCTTGCAAAAGTCATATAAAATGAGATTTGAAAGGATTAGAGACTAATTATGATGAAATGCGAATGGATATTGTGTCCTGTTTGTGGGAACAAAACCCGTAATAAAATTAGGAAGGACACTGTTTTGGAGAATTATCCCCTTTATTGTCCAAAATGCAGACAAGAAAGATTGATTAAAGTTGACAACTTGAAGATAACTGTCATCAAAGAGCCAGACGCTTAAGACGCAGAGCCGATGAAATTGTGGAACAATTCACGAATCATCGGCTCTTTTTGTTTCGTATTTGAAAGAACAAACTCACCAAATAAAAAAAACGATATTCGGGTGGGTTATTTTGTTATACCCTAAATTACCCTCTGAATTTGTTTTTAAATTTGGAGGGATTTTTTTATGTCCTTTTTTCGGGCAGTTATCTATCTGCTCATACGAAGCAAAATTTATCAATACATAGCATATCAGAGAACGGCAGGAAACCAGTTAAAAAAATTTCTGCCTATGCAACGGCACTTCCTGCCTTGAATGTAGAAGTACAATCTCCATACAACAGAATTAATATTTCCCATAACCGTAAAGGTCATAGAGCCTTTGCGGTTTTTCTTTTGTCGATTTTTGTTGGAAAGTGCCATAGGGCTATTAGTGGTGTTAGGTGTCGTTCGCCACCTCTCCATCTGGATTTTGAACATTTCAAAAATTCAGATGGGAGGTACTTACAGTGAAATACGCACCGAGAAAGGTATATATCAAGGAAAGCGGCAGATATGTGGAACTGTCCTATACGGATTTCTGCCGCCGCAGGGAATCCGACCAGACCTATATGGACAAGCTGTTTATCCCCATTCAAGGCTGTCTGCTTGAAGTCGTGAGGGAGCAATACACGGACTTCTACCGAGATAAGGAACGGTGGCGTTATCTGAAAAAATTAGATACGAAGAACAGCCTGCTTTCTCTGGATGGATTTACGGACAGCGAGGGGAAGCCTTTAGACTTTATCGCTGATGAAGCGGCAGACATTGCGGAAACCGTTGTCAATGCGGTTATGGTGGACAGGCTGAAAGCCGCCCTGCCTTTGCTGTCGGATAGTGAACAGGAATTGATACAGGCAATCTTTTTTGACGGACTTTCTGAGCGTGAAGTCGGGGCGAGGTTCGGCATAACCCAGAGCGTTGTGAACAAACGCAAAGCCAGAATCCTAAGAAAACTAAGAAAGATAATAGAAAATTAAAATTTAAGGCGTTCAGCCCCCTTGTTTTTTCCTTTGGGAAAATGAGGGGGTTTTTCTCTGCCCTCTCAATCAATTCTGATTGGAGGAAAAGAAGCATGGCATATAACCACGGACGGGAGGACAGGAAATGGCGTATCTGGAAAGAAGCGGAGGAAAAGCTGCTGCGTGAGTGCGGCGTTGATGAAGCGACCATTGAGCAGATACGCATTACGGACAGGGCAGACTTCAATTCCAACAGGCGGTTTTACCGATGGACGAATGACATTGCGGAATACCTTGAGGACATGGCAGACAGGGAGCGGCAGACGGAAGTGGGTACGGTTGCGGAGTTACTGGACGAGATTGAGAGCGAAAATCTCTATCAAGTATTAGTCGCGGTGGACGGGCGTACCTTGAAAATCGTCCTGCTGAAAATGCAGGGGTATTCCACAAAGGAGATTGCCCCGCTCGTGCATTTGACGACTGGTGCCATCTATGCGAGGTTAGACCATCTGCGGAAGAAGCTACGAAAATTTTATAGCGTCTAAAACAGCCTGCCGTCCTGCGGGCTACTGGGTGAGGGATGGAAATCCCCTCACTTATTTTTTGCAGGAGGCAAGCGGGATGGCATACAGAGTTAAGGCGTACACGCTTCGGGAGGAATCCACGGAAAGCGGCACAAGGTATTTTATCAGCTTTAAGGACGGGCAGGGCAAATCCCACGAGTTGGAAGTGTCGGAACAGTTCTTTATGGAGTTTCGGCAGATGGAACGCAGGAACAGGAATCTCCTCCAATGGGACGAGCGGCACAGGGAGTTTTCGGAAGTATGGGACGAAACGCTGAACAGGCGGGCGTTGAAGCTGCCTAAGAGCATAGAGGAACAAATGATTGAGGCAGAACGGGCAGAACTGCTCTGTAAGGCGGTTGACGGACTGCCAGAGATACAAAGGCGGCGTTTCCTGCTCTACTACGAGTATGAGTTCAATTTTTACCAAATCGCCGCTATGGAGCATTGCACCGCTTCGGCAATACAGAAATCTGTTGCGATTGCAAAGGAGAAAGTAAAGGCGGAAATGAGGAAGTATCTCCAACCGTGACCGACACCGCCCGAAAAAGAAATCTGTTTTTTATTTGTGTGGGATTGGCGGCATTACATACTCTCACTTTTTCTTCGTGGGAGTAAATCTATTTTTAAGGAGGTCAACGCCTATGTGCAACGAAAACAAAAACACCGCCCGAAAGGAGGAAAGCCATGCAGAAGTTACAGACAGTCAACGCCGAAACGCTCCTTTATGAACCGCTTGAGAAGCCGTCCTTTGTGGTGGACAGCCTTATCCCCACAGGCTTGTCGCTGTTCTGCGGCTCACAGAAGATAGGAAAGAGCTGGCTCATGCTGAAGCTATGTTTATGCGTGTCGCAGGGACTTCCCTTGTGGGATATGCCGACAATGGAGGCGACGTGCTTTACCTCTGCCTTGAGGACACGTTCTGCCGTATACAGGACAGGCTGTTCCGATTGACGAACGAAGCGAGCAGGCGGCTTCACTTTGCCGTGGCAAGCTGCAAGCTGTCAGACGGTCTTATCGTGCAGCTTGAAGATTATCTGAAAGATTACCCAAACAGCAGGCTTATTGTCATTGACACTTTGCAGAAAGTCCGTACAGCTTCAAAAGACAATGCCTACGCAAGCGACTATGGGGACATCTCACTAATCAAAGACTTTGCCGACAGGCATTCATTGGCGGTCATTGTCGTACACCACATCCGAAAGCAGAATGACAGCGATGTGTTCAACAAGGTGTCTGGGACGACAGGCTTAACGGGGAGTGCGGACGCTACCTTTGTTCTGGAAAAGGAGAAACGGGCATCCGACACCGCCAAGCTGTATGTGACGGGCAGGGACACGCCCTATCAGGAATACACGCTGCGTTTCCGTGATTGCAGTTGGGAACTTGTGGAGAGAAAAACGCAGGAGCAGCTTGCGAAAGAAACGATACCAGACGTCCTTTTTCGGTTGGTGGATTTTATGAGGGATAAGGAAGAATGGGCAGGCACGGCAACGGAGCTGTTAGCCGCTATGAGGGAAACGGAAACCATACCCACGGTGATTACGAAATGGCTCAATGAATACCGCACCACATTTTTAAATGAGAACCATATCGTTTATCAGTACAGCCGCAAAAAACACGGCAGGCAGATTTCGCTTGCAAAGCGGGCGGGTGACAGCGGTGACGGTGGTGACAGCGATATTGGGATACCCCCTGTTACTGTCATTGACGCTTAAAGCCGTGTAAAGCTGGCGACTCTGCCCTGCGGGTGACAGCGGTGACGGCGGTGACAGTGATTTTAGGATACCCTGCCGCTGTCATCCCTGCGGGAGAACACCCCGTAAACGCAAAGTGCAGGCGTAGGATTTACCCGCCCTTTTCGGCGTGTAAAACCACCCCTGCGGTCAGAAAAATCCTTCCGATTTTTCCGACTGCGTTTACAGGGTGTAACACACTACACTTTGCCCTGCAAAGTCGTGTGCCAGACGTTCCCTCTGGACTCCCTTATGGCAGGTCTTACGCCCTGCTTATCCTACGCTCCACGCTTCGGATAAAAGAATGGCAGCATGACGGTGACGGCTCTTGCGAGGGGGTATTCCAAAAACACCGTCATCATCGACATGACCGTCATGCAGGGAATAAGGGTGACAGTTGAGGCAGTCGGTAGGGGGTATCCCAAAACTGCTGTCACCGCCGTCACCGCTGTCACCCAAAGGGCAGTTTACCCGCCGAAGAAAGGAAGATGATGAATTATGCCCTATGCAATCCTGCGTTTCCAGAAACGCAAAGCGGGCGGCGTTGCGGCTTGCGAACGCCACAACGAGCGTAAAAAAGAAGCCTATAAAAGCAATCCAGATATAGATATGGAACGCTCGAAAGATAACTACCATCTTGTGAATCCGCCGAGGTACACCTACAAGAAAGAGATTAACCGCATGGTAGCCGAAGCAGGGTGCAGGACGAGGAAAGATAGCGTGATGATGGTGGAAACGCTTATCACGGCTTCGCCAGAATTTATGAACAGCCTGCCGCCCAAAGAACAGAAAGCGTATTTTACGATGGCTCTGGATTTCATTTCAGAGCGTGTCGGGGAGAAAAATATCCTCTCCGCAGTCGTCCACATGGACGAGAGAACGCCGCATATGCACCTCTGTTTTGTGCCGATTACACCAGACAATAAGCTGTCTGCCAAAACAATTTTAGGCAATCAAAAGAGCCTGTCCGAATGGCAGACCGCCTACCATGAGCGGATGTCCTCACGGTGGAATCAGCTTGAAAGAGGTCAGTCCTCAATGGAAACGAAGCGGAAACATGTCCCCACATGGCTCTATAAGTTGGGCGGCAGGCTTGATAAACAGTATGAGGAAATTGTGTCTGCACTGTCCGACATCAACGCCTTTAATGCAGGGAAGAAGCGTGACAAGGCTCTGGAACTGATTGCGGCATGGCTCCCAGACGTGGAGAAATTCTCAAAGGAAATCAGTAAGCAGAGTGCCTATATCAATAGCCTAAAGGAGCAAATCGGGCAGGAATCAGACTATGCGGGGCGTATGCGTGATGAAAAGTATGAGCAGGAACTAAAGGTGCAGAAAGCGAACCAGAAGATATTTGAGTTGCAGAGAACCAACGAGCAGATGGGGCGGCTGCTCTCAAAGATACCGCCCGAAGTGTTGGAAGAATTGCAGAAAAACCATAAAAGCAGAGCGAAAGAAAGGTAGATATGTGAATGAAGAAACAGGATTTTAAGGTGTTAAAGACCAAAGACTTGTACCCGTTTCCCGACAATCCGTTTCATGTGGCAGAGGATGAAACGCTGTCAGAATTAGCGGAAAGCATCAAGGAATTTGGCATTGTCACGCCGATAATCACACGCCCGAAAGAGGACGGGAACGGCTATGAAGTGATTGCAGGGCAGCGGCGTGTCCGTGCGTCTGAACTTGCAGGGATAAATACCGTGCCTGCGTTTGTCCTGCCCTTAGACCGTGACCGAGCCATCATCACCCTTGTAGACAGTAATTTACAGCGTGAGAATATCCTGCCATCAGAGCGGGCGTTTGCCTACAAGATGAAATCCGAAGCCATGAAGCGGCAGGGTTTCCGCACAGACTTAACCTCGTCACAAGTTGTGACGAAGTTGCGGACGGACGACAAGGTGGCACAGGGCTTCGGCGTAGGCAGGATGACCGTACAAAGATTTATCCGTTTGACGGAACTGATACCGCCGATTTTGCGGATGGTGGACGAGGGGAAAATCGCCCTCACGCCTGCGGTGGAACTGTCCTTTTTGAAGAAAGACGAGCAGGAAAACCTCTTTGCCACGATGGAGAGCGAAGAAGCAACGCCCTCACTCTCACAGGCACAGCGGATGAAAAGCCTAAGCCAGAGCGGGCGGCTTGACATGGATACGATATTTGCAATTATGACGGAGGAAAAGGGAAACCAGAAAGAAACCTTGAAAATCAACACAAGCAAGCTGAAAAAGTATTTTCCGAAGAACACAACGCCGAAGCAGATGGAGGAAACCATCATTAAACTTTTGGAGCGTGAATTGCAGAGGAAACGGGGCAGGGACAGCCGCTAATCTTCTCTTTTCGGGAGGTAAATGCAGAAAATTGAGGTATGAAGAATGAAAGAAATCCAGTATGAGATTGTAAAGGAAATCGCCGTATTGTCTAAGGGCGACAGCGGCTACACAAAAGAAATCAATCTTATCTCATGGAACGGAAGAGAGCCGAAATATGACATCCGCAGCTTTTCCCCGAACCGTGAGAAGTGCGGAAAGGGTATCACGTTGAACGCTGATGAAGCAGCAGCACTCCTTGAAGCATTACAGAAAGAAGTAAACAGCGGGGATTGATGGTATCTGATTGACAGGGCGGGGCGTTTCCAGACGTTCTCCTGCCCTGTCTGGAAAGGAAGATTTAAGTATGGGCGAGGATAAGAAAGCAGATAAAAAGAGAAAGCGTATCGTGCCGAAAGCACCAGTTCAGATGATAATCAGCCGTGAATATGTCGGCACGCAGACAGTCACAGAAGCGTTTATCCCGATTATTTCCGAGGATATTCGGAAGAAGATTGCCGAGGGCGACACCTTCGACAATGAGGGGCTGTCCGCTTAGAATGTACGCAATGGAACATGAAAACAGATAGGACAGATATGGAGGTTTTACAGTATGGCAGGAATAAGAATGGAGAACAAGATTTATGAAGTCGGCATGTACTGCCGCTTGTCAAAAGACGATGGCACGGATAACGAGAGTGCGAGCATTGCGACACAGAAATCCATCCTCACGGATTATGTGAAAAAGCAGGGATGGCACTTAGCAAAAACGTATGTGGACGACGGTTACTCTGGTACAAATTTCCAAAGACCAAGTTTCCAGAACATGATTAAGGACATTGAAAGCGGTCTGATAAACTGCGTTATCACGAAAGATTTATCTCGTCTGGGGAGGAACTATCTTGATTGCGGACTGTATCTGGAAGTGTTTTTCCCAGAGCATAATGTGAGGTATATAGCGGTCAATGACGGCGTGGACACGCTCAATAAATCCGCTATGGACATCACGCCTTTCCGCAACATCCTAAACGAAATGTATTCCGCCGATGTGTCGGTCAAGATAAAATCGGCGTACCGAGCGAGGTTTCAGCAGGGGAAATTCATGGGGACGACAGCACCATACGGTTACGTCAAAGACCCCGCCGACCACAACCATCTGCTGATAGATGACAAAGTTGCCCATGTGGTAAGGGAAATATTTGACCTTGCGTTAGCGGGCAACGGAATCGCCAAAATCCGCAAGCACATCAACAAACAGCATATCTTACGCCCCGCCGCTTATGCGGCGGAGCAGGGGGCAACAGGCTATG
The DNA here is from genome assembly GCF_003480025.1 of Clostridium sp. AM46-21. Classification (NCBI taxonomy): domain Bacteria; kingdom Bacillati; phylum Bacillota; class Clostridia; order Eubacteriales; family Clostridiaceae; genus Clostridium; species Clostridium sp. AM46-21. The sequence continues at coordinate 159,617 of NZ_QUIB01000003.1, read as the reverse complement.
AGAGGTATTTTGAGGAGAATGAGGAGAACCGTTATATTTGGAGCGAGAACAGCGTAAGGGGCATTTTAAGAAGCCCGATATATGCGGGAAACCTTGCAGGCTACAAGCGGATTGCCGCCAACATGAAAAGCAAGAAACGCCCCTCTAAGCTGCCCGAAGAATGGGAAGTGATACCAGACACCCATGAGGGGATAGTCACGCAGGAGGAATTTGATACCGTACAGCAGCTTATTACAAGCCGCAGATTACCAGAAAACAAGGGCGGCTTTGAGAACATCTTTGCAGGCGTTATTAAGTGTGCGGACTGCGGCTATGCGATGCGGGCTATGAGTGCCAACAGGAGGAAACGCCCCGACATCATCGACTGCGTACAATATTCCTGCAATAATTATGGCAGATACGGTAATATCATGTGTACCGCACACAGCATTGAAGCGAGGGACTTGTTCAACGCTGTCCTCACCGACATCAACCGATTTGCGGATATGGCAGTCAATGATGAAAAGGCAGTGAGGGCGATTGAAAAGCGGCTCACGGAAACAGACCAGAGCAAGGCAAAGGCACTGGAAAAGGAGCAAAGAAAACTGAACAAACGCCTTGCAGAACTGGACAGGCTGTTTTCCTCACTCTATGAAGATAAGGTGATGGAGCGTATTACCGAGCGGAATTTTGAGATGATGTCGGGAAAATACCAGAAAGAACAGCTTGAAATTGAAGCAAGGCTGAAAGAGGTAACGGAAACGCTCAGCGACAGCTATGAGAAGACGCAGGGTGTCCGTGATTTCCTCTCCCTAATCCGCAACTATCAAGGCATTAAGGAACTGGACGCAACCATCATAAACGCACTTATAGACAAGATACTTGTTTCGGAACGTGAGAAACTTACAGACGGAATGGTGCGGCAGGAAATCAAGATTTATTATAAATTCATCGGCTTTGTCGGTGAATTACATATCACACCGACAAAGCGGTGGACTGCGTTAAAGCCTAAGAATTGTACGGTGTGCGGTGTTGAATATGTTCCCCGCTCTGGCATATCGAAGTATTGTCCTGCTTGTGCCAAGAAGATACAGAGGGAGAAATCAAACGAGAGCAAACGCAGGAGCAGGGAGCGAAACAGACAGGCATGTATTGAACTGTCCGCAAAAAATGACCGACTGACTTGGAACAGAGGGAAGGACGTATTATCCGTCAGGGAAACCATAATAAAAAGGTTCATATCTTCCGGTATGTAACTGAATCCACATTTGACAGCTACATGTGGCAGTTGATTGAGAACAAGCAGAAATTCATTTCTCAGATTATGACCAGCAAAGCACCTGTGCGAAGCTGTGAAGATGTAGACGAAGCGGCACTTTCCTATGCAGAGGTCAAAGCTCTTGCAACCGGAAATCCGGCAGTAAAAGAGAAGATGGCATTGGATGTTGATGTGGCAAAATTAAAACTTTTAAAAGCCAACCACATGAATAACCAGTATCGACTGGAAGATGATATTGCAAGGAATTTTCCACAACAGATTGCAAAACTGACAGAGATCATTGACAGCTACAAGGCAGACATCGCTCATTTTTCTGAGTACAAAATCACAGATCCAGAGCAGTTTTCTATGGAAATCAGTGGCAAAGTGTTCACAGAAAAGAAAGAGGCAGGAGCGGCTCTTCTGGCGGTCTGCAAAGAAATTAAGTCTGTGGATGCAGCTATGGATATTGGAAGCTATCAGGGATTTAACATGAGAATCCAATTCGACAGTTGGAGCAAAGAGTTTATCCTGTCTGTAAAGCATGAATCGGTAGCTAAAGTTCGATTGGGAGCCGATGCTCTAGGAAATATCACTCGTATCAATAATCTTTTAGAAAGTTATCCGGAGAAACTGGCAGAAGCAGAACAACGGCTGGAAACGGTACAGGAGCAGATGACAAACGCCAAAGAGGAAGTCGGGAAGCCATTTCCAAAAGAAGAGGAACTGAACCAAAAACTGGAGCGACTGTCAGAGTTAAATGCACTTCTCAATATGGATGAACGGGAAGATACAGAAACAGAGCAGTCGGAATCAAAAGAGAAAGAAGAAAGACCGGCACGAGGTTCTATCCATGAGAAACTGCAGATTTATAAGGAAAAGAGTCAGCGGGAAAGTGAAACTGGCAAGGAAACCAGAAAACGGGACTTCGGTCTGGAATAAAGAGGAAAGATGGCATAATTTGGTAGAAGAAGGTTCTGTCGGTTATGCCATTTTTTAGAACACAGGAGGAATTTATATGGCAAGAAACAGGATAACGGGTAGAGAAACACAGAAAATGCAGGAATACACGCAGGGACAGATCAGTCAGGCAGAGCGTAGAGGCATAGAATTTCCAACAGATGTAAAAGAACAGCTTTTTGAATATGCGAATCTGATCGGTGAGGAAGAGAAAGTTAGGACTCTGGTAAGAAATCTAGCAGATGCAGTGATCCAGGCAGATGAAGAAGGGGTAGAGGATCTACTGGATGATGCAAGAATGGATATTCAGGATCTACCAGATCCAACCATAGGTAAGCTGGAATTACGTGATTATGGATATACAGCAGAAGACATGGTGCCGCTTAGAAAAGAAGCAGCTTTGGATTATCACAGAATGGGTTCTAAGATTTATTGCCTGGGCAGCGATGGCAGCAAGGGAGAGTATGCAAGTAAAGAAATGATACAGGCGCATGAAGGTCTGTTTGGCATGGAATCGCAGATGTGGGAACGGATAGAGGAGAATGACCTGGATTATGCCGATGAAGATTTTGGAGCATTTCAGGAGCCTATGAGTGTCATTGAGCAGGAAGAAGCACTGAAATTATACGATGCCGGAGCAGATATCTATCTGATCACTAATTTTTCATCACCAATGTATGTCACGGAACGCATGGAAATTGAACGAGGACCGGAGCATTATCAGATGTCTATGACAGAACTGGAGCGTTTCCGTAACCTGGAATGGGAAATGCAGAAATATCCGCAGATTCAGTCTTTGAAAGAGGCAAACCTGTTGTTAGGAACAAGGCGAACCTTTGGTATTTATCAGATCAAGGACGATTCACCGGGCGAAAACTATGCATTTATGAATATGCGCTTTATTGAAAGTCATGGTATGCAGATAAAAAAAGAAGATTATAAGCTGGTCTATGTTGGGGAATTATCGGGAAATATGTCACTGGATGATATTTTTGAAAGGTTCAACATTGATAGACCGGAAGATTTCCGTGGGCATTCCCTGTCTGTCAGTGATATCATAGTTCTGAATGACGGGGAAAAAGTAACCGCTCATTTTGTAGACAGTATCAGTTTTGAACAGCTGGATTCTTTCCTGAATCTGGAAGAACAGGTTCTTAGTGAACTGGCATATGAGGTAGGAGAACGTTACTTTGCTATTCAGAGAACAGAAGAAGGATATGATTATTCGTTTTACGATGAAGATTTTCGTCTGATGGATGGTGGCGTCTATGAAAATGATCAAATTTCTATTGAAGAAGCGGCAGAGGAACTTCTGGAAGACGAAGGCTGGACTGGAGAACGCATCCGTGGAGATTATGATCAGTTGATGGAAAAAGTAGAAGAAATGGATGAAGTTGTAATGGCAGAGATTCAGAAAAGCCAGGGCGAATATAAGCCTTTGGCAAAGGTGGAGGAACTGGAAGAGGCGAATTATAACATGATTGATAACGTCCTTAATAATATGCCACCGAAGAAAGAGCCTTATCTGGAATATTTCGCCACAGAATGTGATGAGTTCCATGATATGGGAGCTTATGAAAAAAGTACCGATGTTAATCAGATTGCTGCGGTCTATGAAAAATATAGGGAGAATCCTAAAACTGCGTATCTGGGATGCTCAATGGGAATTATTTATCGTGATCCGGAAGACAGTTACTATGATGAAGCCGAATTTGCGATCGTTAAAGGGAATACCGTATTCGGAGATCTGATGGATGATGTTCGATTTTATGGAGAACTTGCACTGGTACGGGAAGGGATCGAGAAAATTCATGAAGCATTGCCGGACTACAAGTATGTACCGATGAGGGATGTTCGAGAAGCAATGTATCCTGAGAAAATGACCACAGAACAGCTGGCAGAGGCACTGGATGAGATTGCAGAAGCTTTTGATCCGTATGAGTATCGAGATAATGTGGAGAGGGGAGAAAATACGGTGCAGGAAGTAATGCTGGATTTGAGAAGTGGAAATATTCATTCCTATATTTCATATCTGAAGGATATTGTAGACGAAGAATGCGATCTGTCTGTTCGTGCAGGAGTATTGATTGAAAGACTGAAAGCCTATGAACCTGAACTTCCAAAGGATATGGAACCAATGGTGTATGTAAACTATTGTGAAGAAAGTGATCTCATGAATCCAAGATGTCAGAAGCTGTCTGAGCTGGATGCAAAAACAGCAGAAATGGATAAAGAATGGTATGCAAAACGTGATCCGAAGACAGAGGAACCTACAAAAATTGCAAAGATATATGTGACTGTATATTATGCGGAAAAAGGTGAACAGATGCTGCATCATTTTAAGAAGTCAATGGATATTGGAAATGGACATGGCGGTATTGTGAGTCAGTTGAAGTATGATAATGAAATGAAGCTTACAGATGAGTATTGGATCAATTACCAGAAAGGCAAAGGAAGTGAAGAGTTCCAAAAGTATATGGAAGATCTGACAGACATGCAGAATCATGTGCTTCCGTATCTGCAGAGTTTTTGCAATCTGGAGGAAAAAGGTGTGAAGGAGAGACGAGAACAGCAGATAGCAGAAAGATATGAAGGAAGAGCAGATGAGAGGGTAACAAGTACCGAAGCGAATGAAGTTGTTAAGGATGTAGGAAAAACAGATAGAAAACCGGCACAGCAGAAGCAGGCGGTAGATGGAAAAGATAAGAAATTATCCATTCATGAACGGCTTGAGATCAATAAGAGGATTATTCAAGAAAAGCAGGGAAAAGATAAAACGGAGAGAGGAGTTGATTTGGGTGTAAGGACAGTGTAGAATAAGCAGAACGAGTCGGAGGTCATGGATGATAACGTGGCTTCCGGCTTTATTGCGTATTGTCGGAAGAATTATAAATGGTATAATGAATGTAAATGCGATAAAAGAATGTCGCCTGTTATGCGACTTCCAAATGAGAAAAGTGTGTTATTCTGAGATCAAACAAGAGGCTAATAGAGTCAGGAGGATGACATTATGAGTAAAAAAGGATATAGCAGACCAGGATTCTTTGGATCCATAAACCATTATGATGCAAACGGAAAAAAGTAGGCGAGAGCAGACCAGGATTCTTTGGTGGTATGAACGACTATGATGCAAATGGAAAGAAAATCGGACATAGTTCGCCTTCCTTTTTTGGTGGTATGAATCATTATGACAATAACGGGCATAAAGTAGGTGAGAGTCGACCAGGATTCTTTGGCGGTTTAAACCATTATGATGACAAGGGGCATAAGCGGGGGCATAGCAATCCAGGATTTTTAGGTGGATTCAATCATTACGGTTAAAACTGCACAGAGAGCAGCACAAGCGGCAAGGGCTGCGGCAAAAGCCGCCGTGGTTACGGTAAAGGCGATTGCCAAAGCGACCGCACTTGCCATTAAAGCGATTATTGCCGGAACGAAAGCCTTGATTGCCGCTATCGCCGCAGGCGGCTGGGTGGCGGTTTTGGTTATTATCGTGATTTGCCTGATTGGTATGATCCTCGGCTCAGTATTTGGCATTTTCTTCTCAGACGAAGATTCCGGCACTGGAATGAGTATGCAGACCGTTGTGCAGGAAATCAATACCGAATACGATACCAAGCTGCAAGAGGAAAAGAACTCGGTATCCTATGATGTTCTTGAAATGAGTGGCAGCAGAGCCGTTTGGAAAGAGGTGCTTGCCGTTTACTCTGTAAAAACGAATACGGATCAAGATAACCCCCAAGAGGTTGCCACAATGGACGATGGCAAAAAGCAACTCTTAAAAGACATCTTTTGGGAGATGAATCAAATATCTTCCCGAACAGAGAGCAAGACCGAAACAGTTATTACCGAAACCGATGACGGACACGGTAATATCGTGGAAACTGAAAGCACGGTCACACAAACCTATCTGTATATTACCGTCAGCCACAAGACTGCCGAGGAAATGGCGGCGCAATATGGTTTTAACGAAGAACAGAAAGGCTACCTCGCTGAACTGCTTGCAGATGAAAACAATTACCTTTGGTCACAGGTGCTTTACGGCATTACAGGCGGCGACGGACAGATCGTGACCGTTGCACTCTCTCTGGTTGGCAATGTGGGCGGTCAGCCGTATTGGTCGTGGTACGGTTTTAACTCCCGTGTAGAATGGTGTGCTTGCTTTGTATCTTGGTGTGCCAACGAGTGCGGCTATATCGACGCTGGAGTTATCCCAAAATATGCAGGCTGTGTCAACGGAGTACAATGGTTTAAGGATCGTGGACAATGGCTGGATGGCAGCGCCGAGCCTGCCCCCGGAATGATTATTTTCTTCGATTGGGCAGACGAAAGTGGTCAGGATGGATTATCCGACCATACGGGTATTGTTCAAAAGGTCGAAAACGGCAAGGTTTATACGGTCGAGGGCAACTCCGGCGATAGTTGCCGAGTCAATGAGTATTCTATCGGTTATTACGAGATTCTTGGCTACGGCGCACCTGCCTATTAAAATACACAAGCCGCCTGCATTTTGCAGGCGGTTGGATTACATATCAGAAAGATATTGTGCCGGTTTGAAAACTAAAAGTCTCAAAATACAGACTTAATAATTGCGATTTCACTCTCAAAGTGCTATAATACAAACTATATTTGGGTGGAGGTGCGGAAATGAAAGTACGGTACAACAAACTTTGGAAACTTCTGATTGACAAGGGAATGAAAAAGAGTCAATTACGAGAAGCGGTCGGGGCAAGCAAAAGTACATTTGCGAAACTCGGAAAAAATGAAAATGTTACCCTTCCCGTGCTGTTGAATATATGCGAATACTTAGAGTGTGATTTTGGCGACATAATGGAAGCCGTACCCGAAAATGAGGTGTAGGATCAATGAACAAGAAGATTTTAATTGTGGATGACGAAAAAGAAATCGTTGATCTGCTTGAAGTGTATTTGAGTAACGATGGTTATTCAGTATATAAATGTTATAATGGGTTAGAGGCGATGAAATGTATCAAACAGTCGCAGATTGATTTAGCGATACTTGATATTATGCTGCCGGATATTGATGGTTTTCGACTTTGCCAAAAAATTCGGGAAAAGTTTTACTTCCCTATTATTATGCTTACCGCCAAAATTGAGGATAGCGACAAGATTATGGGGCTTACGATTGGTGCGGATGATTATATAACGAAACCGTTTAATCCTTTAGAGGTTGTGGCAAGAGTAAAGACGCAATTAAGGCGTTATCAGAGCTATAACAGTCCTAATTTGAGCCAATCCGAAGAAAAAGACGAGTATGACATCAGAGGTCTACTGATAAACAGAGTCAGCCACAAGTGCTACTTGTATGGCAAAGAAATAGCCTTGACTCCGTTGGAGTTTTCTATTCTGTGGTATCTGTGCGAACATCAGGGTAAAGTTGTCGCCTCGGAGGAATTATTTGAAGCCGTGTGGAAAGAAAAGTATCTTCGCAACAGTAACAATACGGTAATGGCGCACATTGGGCGGCTTCGGGAAAAATTGAATGAACCTTCAAAAAATCCGAAGTTCATTAAAACTGTTTGGGGGGTAGGGTATGAAATTGAATAAAAAAGAAAAAAACTATCTGCTCTCTACCTTGTTCAAAGGGTATGTAATTCAATGTGCGATTTGCTCTGTGCTTATTTTTGGCGGTACTTTTCTTTTAGGAATTATGGCAGAGGAAATTCTCCGCAAGTATGTTTTGTATTATTACTTGTATTACAGAACAGTATATCTTTATATAGTGGCTGTAATCGTGTGGGGTGGCTGTATTATATACATGACATACCTACTTTTGAAAAAAGTAGTCGCCTATGTGTACGAGGTACAGGCTGCGACAGGAAAAATGTTCGATCAGAATGTCAGTTACATTGAAATGTCCCCGGAGTTGAGTGAAATCGCCGCTAACATCAATCAGTTAAAACAAGAGGCTGAAAGTAATGCAAGGCTTGCAAAAGAAAATGAGCAGCGAAAAAATGACCTGATTATGTATCTTGCACACGATTTGAAAACACCGCTTTCTTCTGTAATCGGGTATCTTACTTTACTGCGTGATGAGTCGCAAATCTCAAAGGAACTTCGAGAAAAGTACCTTTCAATCACTCTTGGTAAGGCAGAACGGTTAGAGGATCTGATTAACGAGTTTTTCGAGATAACACGATTCAATATATACGATATTACATTACAATACACGAAAATCAATTTAACTCGCCTGCTGGAGCAACTTGTATATGAATTTAAGCCTATGCTCAAATCAAAGAATTTGCAATGTAATCTTTGTGTTGATGATGATATAATGCTTCGATGTGACGCAGACAAAATTCAGCGTGTTTTTGATAACCTTTTGAGAAATGCGGTTATCTACAGTTTTGAAAATACGGATATCACGATCAGCGCACAATGTCAGGAAGATACGGTCAGCATTATTTTTTGTAACCACGGCGATACTCTGCCGGAAGAAAAGTTAAACAGGATTTTCGAGCAGTTTTATCGGCTTGACGCAGCGAGAAGTACAAGCAGTGGAGGAGCTGGATTAGGTTTGGCGATTGCAAAGCAGATTGTTGAACTACACAATGGTACAATCGTTGCAGAGAGCCAAGAGGATCAAAACAAGTTTTCAATTACTTTGCCGTTGGCGTAGGAAAATTGTAAGAATTTGCATAGAAAAAAAGAGGAATATCTTACGAGCAATCAAGAAAATACGGGCTTCTGTTTTGGTACAATAAAAGTATCAAGATAGAGGCTCGTATTTTTTGTGATACAGCATAAGGAGGAATGATGAAGTTGCTAAGAAAACAAATGCTGCTATGTTCTATTTTGTTTCTTGTATTTACGCTATCTGCCTGCTCTGCAATTGGGCAGACAGACGAAAACAATCTTACAGATAGCGCAACATCCGCAGAAAAAACGGTATCAGTTGTACGAGGGACAATTACTCCAACCGTTTCAACGCAAACGACTATTGTTCCGGCAGTACCGTTTATTATTTTCTCACCCGAAAATGGCATATTTAATACAGCGGTAGAATTAGAAGAAAAAATCACTGCCGGGCAAATTATTGGAACTGTGAACGGCAAAGAATTGAAATCTCCGGTGGATGGTACAATTACCTCTATTGCCCCATCCAATGAAAGCGTACCGAGTAATTATCCCGTAGCGATAGTGCATTATACAGGATTTGCCCTCAATGTAGAGGCAGATAATTTTTTGAGTACCTTACCGGAGTATGCAGAGTTGAAAGCAAAATTTCAAGTATATGATGGTGTAGGACCAACCGATATGATTGCCGTGGTGTCGCCTGCCGCAGATGAAAATGCGTTTACGGGAATCGTGCCGCAAGAGGGCATTCTGCAATGCTTGATCAGTCAAACAGTCGATGTGAAATCGGGGCAAAGTGCAACGGTAGTCATAACGGCGACAACGAGAAATGATGTCCTTATATTGCCGCTGTCGGTAATAGCGGGTAGACAAGGGACGGGATTGGTTACTGTAATTACTCCGAATGGAGAAAGAGTGGAAACAAAAGTGACATTGGGTGTGACAGACGGAGCCAATATAGAAATACTGTCCGGCTTAGAGGAGGGCGATGTAGTTTCTGCTACTCCGCCAAACCTTGATCCGAGGGGGATTTGATAAAATGAAAGGAATTTCCGAAAAGACTTTAATCAAAATAAAGGATTTGAAAGCAAGCGTCAAATTGAATAATGGCGATATGCTGACAACAGTAACCAACGCTAATATGGAATTGCAACGAGGGCGCAGTTATGCCATTGTCGGAAAGTCCGGCTCAGGCAAAACAAGCCTTATATCCATTATTGGCTTGTTAAATCGGGAATATGAGGGCGAGTACCTTTATGATGGTATATCTATTTCTGCTTTGAAAGACCGTGATCTGTCTATACTGCGAGCCAATAATATCGGATTTGTATTTCAGAACTACTCTCTGATTAAGCACTTGCGGGTATGGGAAAATATCGAATTACCCCTACTCTATGCCAAAAAGTCGTTTACCGCCAAACAGCGTCACGAGATAATTACAGGCTTGCTAAAAAGTGTCGGCTTAGAAAGCAAGGAAAATGATTACCCAATCAATTTGTCCGGCGGTGAACAACAAAGAGTTGCAATCGCAAGGGCGCTTGCAGTATCTCCGGAAGCCATTTTATGTGATGAGCCTACGGGAGCGTTGGATAAAAAGACGGGAACGCAGATTATGGAACTGTTGCACAGCGTCGTAAAAGAAAATGGAATTATGCTGCTGTTGGTTACGCACGATCCTGATATTGCAGATACCTGTGATACGATTTTTGAAATGGATGGAGGGAGGATAACTTGTGCTAAAAATGATACTTAAAGACCTTCGTCTGTCTCCACTTAGAAGTATTCTGACAAGTGTTTCAATGCTTGTAGGCATTATCGCAATGCTTGGATCGGTATTAGTTGGTACGCTTGGACGGGAGTATTTGATTTCCGTAAACGCACAGGTATATGGCTGGTCACCTACTTACTCATTCGTGATAACGGAATCCGATTTTCACGATAGAAATAAAATGGAACAATTATTCCAGAGATTTGAAGCCATTGATGATGTAGCCGCTGTTACTTTTTCTATGGGAGAAGATATTCGATTTGCACCAATGAAAGATTTAACGCCAATACCGCCGAATGATGTTTACCAAAACCTGATGGCTTTTGATTTAGTTTGCACCACGGAGGCATATAGTCAAGTCTATAATCTTCCAATGACATCCGGTAGATGGTTAGAGCCTTCGAGTGAGGGCGGATCGCTTGAAGTGGTCATAAACAAAGAAGCTAAAAACTATTTTAATGATTCGCCCTATGCTGCAGGAAATGTAAAAAGCACACTTTCGTTAACCCCATTCAATATTGTCGGAGTAGTAAACGATGGCAGGGATTTTCCGACTATCTATGCGGATTCTGCGGCGATCCTCAATTTCGCACCAGCAATGTGGCAAGTACAAAATGCAAATGTGTATTGGCATCCCACAACAGGACTGACAATCGAACAGATACATTCTGCCCTTGGCGACATTTTGACTGATACCATTGGCGGTTACTGGGAAAGTGCTGGGCGGAGTGATATTGGAGATACCTATGATTCGGTATTGTCCATACTGCAATTAGGGCTTTTGGTTACTTCGCTTTTGTTGCTGTTTGTTTCCGTATTAGGGCAGATCAATATCGGACTATCTTCATTGGAACAGCGCACACATGAGTTGCTGATCCGCAGAGCGATAGGTGCTTCACGAACAAATATTGTGGCATTGGTTTTAGGCTCACAGTTGATTTTATCAATATTCGTTTGCTTTGCAGCTATTTTGATTTCGCTGATTTTGGTGCATTGTATTGGAGCGTTGCTCCCTGTGGATTCCCCGGTGGGAACACCGAGTTATCCAATCAGCGTTGCTGTTGTTGCAGTTGCTGTGTCTGTGCTTACAGCATTATTGGGCGGATTATTACCAGCATTGAAAGCAGCAAAATTAGAGCCTGCATTGGCTCTTAGATAATAAAACTCAATTCAAGGAGGAAACAAAATGAAACGAACAATCTCAAAATCCGAAAGACCGTACAGACTGTTATTGTGTGTTATGATTTCTTTGCTGGTGATTATGCTGGCAGGCTGCTCCACTTCTTCGGACTCCGACACAAACACAAGAGGTTTCACGGACTTTGCTACCATTGAAGAAGAATACCTAACGACCATTGAGAGTTGAATTGGCCGGAGGGCTTTACGCCGCCTGATGCTTTGGAAGGCGAAGATACGGGAGCGTCTTTTCAGATAGGATATGGCGATACAAGAGCATCTAACCTTTGGGAATATTCTTGGATGCAGGAATGGCTTGATACTTACAATACGGATTCGGAAAGGGCGGCAAAAGCCTTAGCTGAACTCGAAAAAGCCTTTGATATGCCTTATATGGGAACAGATCGCTGTGATGACGCCACACGCAAATATCTTCGTGATAATATTGATAAAGCTAAGTTGGGAGATCCGTCTGGATTTACAGAGTGTATTCAGGCAAATTATGCCGATTAAAAATGGCACATAGGAGTTTTGGTGTTGGGAGGTGAGCACATATATGCAGAGAAAACGCCGTAAGAAAAAACGATTTGGAGTATTTTTGTTTTTGCTTGTAGTTTGTATCGGCATAGGTATAATGTTTGTGCCGTGGGCAATGCAGCCGGAAAATTTCAGAGAGGTAAAGAATAAAATAAATGGTTTTCTCTACAAAGAAGATTTTCCTGACTCTTATAATGCAAAATCGCTGATTTTGGTGGATTGTTCTGATGATGAAATATTTGTTTCAAAAAACGAGAACGAGCCACAAATTCCTGCAAGTTTAGCCAAGCTGTTTGTTATTGAGTATGCGTCAACTTTAGCAGACCTTGATAGTATCGTTGTTGCAGACTATGGTGCTATTTCACTCACGAAACCTGGCTCGTCTGTTGCTCAAATCAAGGAAAAAGAATACTTTTTACACAATCTATTTGCGGCAATGTTAGTACCGTCAGGGAATGACGCAGCTTATGTGGTTGCTGATTATTGTGGAGGATTACTTTCGCCGCAAGCAGAAAGCTGTCAAGAGCGTGTGAGGATTTTCATGGAGAACTTAAACCTGCATTTGCAACAGCAGGGGTACTTAGACACAGTTTTATATGATCCGAGTGGTTTTGATATGGAGGCACTTACCACCACTTTAGATTTGAAAGAAGTAGTATATCGGTTGTTGGAATACTCGTGGTTTAGAGAAATTGTATCTCAAAACACTTATACGGCAACACTGCCTGATGGCAGTACACAAATATGGCAGAATACAAACGCCTTCCTTGATCCGACATCCGAATATTACAACGAAAATGTATGCGGAATTAAGACTGGCTCTCTGTCTGACGACTATAACTTGATTGTGCTTTATCAGCAGCACGGAAAAGAGTTTTTGATATGCAGTTTAGGCTCTCAGTCCGATTCCTCTCGTTATGACGATGTGAATTTTATTCTGAAAACGATTGATGAATCGTATTATCTCACGCAATAAATCTTATGTTGTCCAAGACAAAAAAACTAACCAAGGGGGGTGATAATATAGGACGAATCGTAATAATGGAGTTCAAAGCACAAGACTCAACAGCCTTTGACGATATGCTGGCTTTTGTAAAACAGCACCCTGATTTTGAAAATTAGAGATTTCATATGAGCCGACATTATCCCTTTCCGGCTTAGAAATCAATTTGAGCCGGCGCAGAGTTATCAATAACGGTCAGGAAATTGAACTGACCGTCAAAGAGTACGATATACTCTGCTTGCTCGCAGCCAATAAAGGTCGTGTTCTTACATACGAGCAGATTTATGATAAGGTGTGGGGCGAAATATCAGCAGGCAATGAAAAGGATACCGTAGGCTTTCACATTCGGAATCTTCGTAAAAAACTTTGTGATACAAACTCTCACTTTTCCATAGATAGTGTTCGTGAGATCGGCTACCGCTTTAACAGTCAGTAAGCAGTCCCTCGTAGTTCATAATGAATTGCGAGGGATTATTCATTTTCTAAGACGGTATGTCGGAATTTGATAAATCCCTGCAAATGTTGTTTTTATACGACTGTTAAGAGCAATATCGTGTCTAAACTTGCGACTGGACTTTGCATTTTCTACGAGTTATCTTCGTAATATCTCGGCATTATACTACTGGAATGTTTATCATAAACAGGGCATGATTTATGGCAGAATGGGCAGTCGTTCTCGTGCCATTTATTAGGTCTTGCTTGGATACGAATATGTTTAACTCCATTCTTATCAGAGTAAAGATTACAATTTTTTATAACTGTGTTCTTGACATTAAGGACACTTTTGCATAATGTATTAACTGAAGCCACTTGTGAATACTCCTTTTGTGTTTTTCTTCGCAGTTAATACATTAAAGGACACAAGTGTTTTTTCAATATGGTGTTGTTAATTTATGGTGTTAGGCTTCCACCATTATGCCAGAAGCCTCATATAAATTTATTGGGAAGAGTTACCGATCAAGTTTTCTCAGAATCCGAAGAATGGGATATTGATACGGTGTCAGAAACTATTGCATCGGAATATGAAAGAGCAACGAATCTTTCGATAAATAAAGAGAAGCAGAATTTGCCAATAGAAGAAAAACGAACGATAGATGTTAAAGAAATACGAGAATGGCTGAACTTTATTATTACGATTATATCAGTTGTTTTGGGAGTTACGAATTCTTCAGCAACAACGATAAATAATTACAATTATACACAACAAGTCAATAATTATTACATCGTTGGAATGGGATATGATGCGAAGGAGCTAAATACGACTAAATATAGAATCGTTAATAGAGAATCTATTGTACGACTGAAGCATGACTGCCATTCGATTGTAATTGAAAAGCTTGAGGAAGGGAAAGTTGTTAGAATTATAGATAAATATAAAAAGTGGCGACAGATAATTTGGGAGAATGAAGATGGTGAAGAATGTATGGGGTGGATTCAAAATTATAGATTAACTGAGTTTAAAGTGCCTAGAAATAAATGATGTATATTTGATGAAATAGAATCTATAAGTGAAGGAAGTATTATGTGTGGTAGATATTATATTGATTCTGATATGGCAGATGAAATCGAAAAAGTAGTGCATGATATAGACCAACGGATCCGGCAGGAACATTTTGCAGGAGATATCTTTCCAACCAATGTAGCACCGATCATTGAAAAATCAGAACATGGATTGAAACTGGATGTTTGCAAGTGGGGATATCCATTGTCACAAGGAAAGAATCTGGTTATAAATGCAAGAGCAGAATCTGTTATGGACAAACCTTCTTTTCGAAATGGAATCCTCTATCACCGCATTTTGATACCGGCAAGTGGGTTCTATGAATGGAATCGGTTAAAAGAGAAAAATACATTTTCCAGATATGATGCACCAGTATTGTATATGGCTGGCTTCTGTGATTGGTTTGAGAATGAACGACGATTTGTGATTATGACTACAGCAGCCAATGAATCTATGATAAAAGTACATGATCGTATGCCGCTGATATTGGAAAAAGGACAGCTGAAAGATTGGTTCGATGACAGGAAAATGGAGCAAATTCTGCATCAGGTACCGGTTCAGCTAAAACGAGAGGCAGAATACGAACAGCAGAGCTTATTCTTATAATGGTTCAGAGGAGAAATAGAAAGATGCAAATATTTGTTGATGCAGATGCCTGCCCAGTGGTTGCGATCATTGAAAAGATTGCAAAAGATAATAGTGTTCCGGTAATGTTGTTGTGTGATCTGGAAAATATTTTTTACATGGGAGGATGGAAGAAAATATAACATCGACAGAATTTTGAAAATCGAGCGATGCGCCAGCAGAAAGGCAGGCGGTGTAGGAATGATGTACACCTGTATGATACAGGGACAGGAAAGCCATTTATTCTATGAAGTGGATAAATGGTTTATGGAGAGAAAAACAGCATAAGGAGAGATAGGTATAGACGATATTATATGGATTATTAACCGGCAGGGATAGTCACTTTCCCTTTATATTCCTGCAGGTTTTACATAAGAAGATGGATTCCGGTCAGCAAAGGCAGCTCCCACAATGCCTTTTGGATATCCGCTTCTGCAAATTGTAGTAAGTAATTGCTTCCCATCAAAATCATGGGGAAAGCGAACTGGTCTGAAAGACCGCCAGTTAGTGTGATGATGATAAGGAGATTTTGAAACTGATGACAGATAGAGATTATGCAATTAAATCAATGAAAGAAATTACCTTCCAGATGGCAAACCATGCACAGAATTATCTGGAAGTAACGATCGAAAGACATTATACTGATATTAAAGAACTGATGACAAGCTACCAGAAACTGATTTTAGAAAACCAGGTTGTATTGGAAGAACTGGATATGGAGTGTCAGGAGAAGATCAATGAAGATATGGCATATGCGTTGAGTTATCTGAGTATTTATAACAATCAGCTGAATGTGCCAAAGATGCACCGGGAAATGAATAACCTGATGATCATTTACGGCTTGTCAGATATGATCTATCGTGGAATGACACTGGTGAAGTTTTATGCACCGAATGGTGTGATGCTCAGTGAGATCCTTCATTCTTGTTTTTGCAGTCATTATAATAAGACAGATGTGGAAGTACAGCAGGAGTTAGGAATAAGCCTGATGTTTGTTACTATGGTGGAGATGGTCCTGACAAAATCGTTGTTTGTGAACCTTTAGGTAAGGCAACTGTAACCGGAACATCGTTTGCGGCACCTTGGATAACTCGCAAAATGGCGTATCTTATACATGTTATGGGTTTAAGCCGTGAAGTGGCAAAAGCTTTAATAATTGATTCTGCGGCAGGATGGGATCGACAGGATACTATTAAATATGAAAAAGGATATGGCATTGTACCCAAAAGGATAGAGGACATTTTGTATTCTCGAGAGGATGAGATAAGATTTATTATGTCTGGAAGCATAGATGAGTATGAAGTATATACGTATAATATTCCGGTTCCACAAGATATGAATGCACATCCCTTCTTTGCAAAGGCTACACTTGCTTATTTCCCGCAAAGCGATCGAAACCAAGGTGTTGATTATACATCAACGGAGATGGATATTCATTTTGGAAGAATTGCGGAGCAGAAGGGAAAAGCAGTAATTAAAGCTATAGATTATAATAAACAAGCAGAAGAAGGTCTCAATACAATCTATGAAGAAGATGCGAGAAAATTGTATCGTAAGTGGGATAATGTCAAGCATATTAGCGAGGCGTTAAAAGAAAATGGTCGTCCACGCAAGGCGTATCGATCGGGAATGTGGGGACTAAGTATTAAAACAAAAGAAAGACTTGATCCGAAAGCCGGAAGAGGGTTGCAATTTGGTATTGTTGTAACTTTGCGAGAAATGAATGGTGAAAACAGAATAGATGACTTTATAAAGATGTGTATGATGAGAGGATGGGTTGTTTCCAGACTTGATGTGCATACACAGGTTGATGTTTATGTTAAAGCCGAGGAAGAGATTACATTTGAATAACTAGAATTGTTATGCGTTATTGTAGGTGTGTAATAAACAAAAGTGTATAATTTAATAAGAATGTTATTACAAATAAAAAATTGTGAGTAACAATTTTGTAGGAGAAAGGAGTTTATTGTGCATGGCAAAAAAAATTATGTTTGCAAGGTCAAATGTCGAAGGGGATTTTAAAAAGGAAATTTATTGCGGGGATTTAGATAAAAATGACTATGAAACAAAATACAAAGGGCATTTGACTTGTATAAAGGGATGTCCGGCTAGAATCAAATTCACAGAAAGAAAAAATAATGTTAAATTCTTTAGCACATGGAATAAAGAGGGGCACTTACATAAAGAAGGTTGTCCTTATCATGTTGATTATAAGGGCAAAATGGGAAGGAAAAAGCTAAGTGCTTATTATGAAAGCATAGAACTTAGTGAAGAAACTATTTTGCGCCGATTACAAAGAAAAATGGAGGGCTTACTTAGACAATATTCTGACGAAGATATAATTGATCCGTCAAATGGTAGTATGGAGGTCGATGCAATTGGCGAGGATGAAGCTGTAGTATTTGAAGGTGATGAAAATGGCAATAAGAGTGAATATATGCCAAGAATTCGTTATGAGGATGCTGAATATATAAGTACGGATGATATTGGATGTAGAAAATCGGTTTATGGATTTATAAGTAATGTCCAGTTAGAAGAGGATAAGAACAAGAGAGAATTTGCATATTTTAACTTGGCGACAAAGCATAGTACCGTAAACATTGCTTTTCCGGAGGCTTTCTATTCGAATGAACTGTCGGCTGGGATGGAAGAATTTGAAATATACATATCAAAGGTAAAAGAATTAGTAGAAAAATACCCTGATAAAATTATGGTTATTGCATACGGAGACATAACTAAAAAGAAGAGAGATAAAAATGGAGTAAATGTTTCGGTTATTTCTCCAAATCGGATTTTGGTTAATAATAAAACATACAAGCAGATTGTATATGGAGAAATCTAAGTGATAAATGCAGTTATCGGGAAAACGGAACATATATGATATAGCGTAAAAAAATATATCGGATACTTCCTGAAATTGAAGGTATCCGATATATTTACGCATTAAAACGCTTCCAAACTATCCTCCGCATTCACCCATGCCTGAATCTCGCCATCCAGTGCAAGCAGGGCGTATTTCAGTGGATTATCAATCGCCAGAGCATTTAGGCACCGTTGAGAATTAGGCGTGGTCCGTATTCCTGATTCTGCCTGATTACAATCAAGCCGGAGGATGTAGCCGTTATAGTGGTTAATGTCGATGCTGTTGTGCATCGGGTTATATTCTGCGTGTATCAATTTCATTGTTATCAGTCCTTTCGTTTTAATTGGAGGTAAAAAGCCCATGGGCTTATTTTGGACTTGAAAAACTTTCGAAATAGATATAATAATCACAAAATGTACTATTTTATGAAATGAAATATCACTAGAAATATTCAGAACAATACAAGTTGTGATATTAACAGTTGTGTTGCTACAATCATCGAGTAATCTACGCGTAAGTAACGAGAAGATTAGATAAATAAAAAATATCCGGAGAGTGTTTGCACTCTTCCGGGTATTTTTTTGTTTATCGATTAGCAGCAATATTGACAATGAAATTACCGGTATGTTACTTTGTAGATGCAAACAATTGGGTGGGCTTATAAGCAAGCCCTGTGCAGCAGAAAAGGAGATATCAATGAAGAAAATCTTGATTACCGGTGGAACCACATTTGTCAGTAAGTATGCAGCAAAGTATTTTGTAGAGCATGGATATGATGTCTATGTAGTGAACCGTAATTCAAAACCGCAGGTTAAGGGCGTGACGCTGATTGAAAGCGACAGGCATAATTTAGGGGATAAGCTGAAGAATCTGCATTTTGATGTTGTTGCCGACATAACCGCTTATGATGCACAAGACATAATTGATTTACATAATTCGCTGGACTCTTTTGATCAATATATAATGATCAGTTCCAGTGCGGTATATCCGGAGTATGGTGTACAGCCATTTCCTGAGGATTCTGAAAGAGCAGTAAATAAATTCTGGGGAAAATATGGAACAGATAAGATCGAAGCAGAAAATGCACTGTTGGAGAGAGTCCCGGATGGTTATATTTTAAGACCGCCATATTTATATGGTTCTATGGACAACGTCTATCGGGAGGCGTTTGTATTTGACTGTGCAATGGCAGACAGAAAATTTTATTTGCCGGAAGCCGGTGAGATGAAATTACAGTTTTTCCATGTGGAAGATTTGTGCAGGCTGATGGAAGTATTAATTACAAAGCGCCCAACTGATCATATCTTAAATGTCGGAAATGAAAATGTAATATCGATAAGCGACTGGGTTATCAAATGTTATGCCTGCTTTGATAAAGTACCGGAATTCGTATCGGTACCGGAAACAGTAGAGCAGAGAAATTATTTCAGCTTTTATAATTATGAATACTGTCTTGATGTGACCCGGCAGAAGAAGATATATCCGGAGACGATGTCAATGGATGCCGGGTTACAGGAGGCTGCAAATTGGTATATAGAGCATGAAGGTGAGGTAAACAAGAAGCCATATTGGAAGTATATCGATGCCAATTTGGTATAAAGGTAATTGACATAATAAAATGACAAGCGTGTGTATCAGGAAGGAATTATGATGGAGATAATAGAAGTAGCGGATCTGAATCGATCGGAGCTGGTGGTTTATGCGGAACTCTCGGAACGGCAGCTTGCAACAATCTATGAACCGGCGGAAGGGCTGTTTATTGCTGAGAGTCCGAAGGTGATCGGGCGGGCGTTAGATGGTGGATATGAACCGGTGTCTTTTCTGGCAGAAAAGGGACAGCTTGCAGAGGCCGAGGAGATTCTGAATCGGATGGAGGATGTTCCAATCTATGTTGCACCGGATGAGATATTGACGAAGCTTACCGGTTATCATCTGACAAGAGGACTCTGGTGTGCGATGCGCCGCAGGACATTGCCAACGATAGAGGAGGTATGTCAGGGAGCGAAGCGGATCGCTATTTTGGAAGAAGTGGTCAATCCGACAAATGTGGGAGCGTTGTTTCGCTGTGCCGCAGCACTTGGAATGGATGCGGTGATATTGACCGGTGGCTGCAGTGATCCTCTTTACAGGCGTGCAAGCCGTGTGAGTATGGGAACGGTATTCCAGATTCCGTGGACAATGTTGTCAAAGAAGGATGGTATCTGGCCGGAGCAGGCAATGAAGACATTGAAAGAAATGGGCTTTAAGACGGCGGCAATGGCACTTCGGGAAGATAGTGTAGGAATTGATGATCCGCAGTTAAATCGTGAGGAA
This sequence comes from Clostridium sp. AM46-21, assembly GCF_003480025.1. Lineage (NCBI taxonomy): Bacteria > Bacillati > Bacillota > Clostridia > Eubacteriales > Clostridiaceae > Clostridium > Clostridium sp. AM46-21. The sequence goes on along the minus strand of NZ_QUIB01000003.1, from coordinate 139,039 downwards.
AAGCTGGCGGTTGTGCTTGGTACAGAGGGCGATGGGCTGGCCGGAGATACGATAGCTGACTGCGATTATACGGTTATGATTCCGATGGCACATGGTGTGGATTCACTTAACGTAGCGGCGGCAGGAGCGGTAGCTTTCTGGCAGCTGGGACATCAGCGGCAGGAGTAGTATCCGTTTGTAAAGATTGTGCGTCGACGACAGGAAAGGGTGGTCTTCTGGCAGGTGAGATACCGCTGACAGGAATAAATAGTATTCATCTGGAAAGTTATAGCATCAGTCGCAGAAGGGAGCAGCCCGCAAGAAAACATGCTGGGAATATATTGATGCCGATTTGGTAAAATAATAAATTGACAAATAATAAGATGGCAGTATAATGATTGGTAGCACTGAATTGGTGCTACCAATTTCTTTTATATGAAAAAGTATAGTTCAAACGAAAAAGGATAAAAAATGTAGAGAGGATATTTGAATGAAGTATATTAGACAATTTTTAATCATTCTTGCAATTTCATTTATCGGGGAACTGCTCAAATATGTATTACCGTTGCCGATTCCTGCAAGCATCTATGGAATGGCGATTTTATTTGTATGCCTGATGACGGGTTGGATCAAGTTAGAAGCGGTGAAGGAGACAGGAAAATTCTTAATTGAGATCATGCCATTGATGTTCATTCCTGCCGGTGTTGGTCTGATGGTTAGCTGGGGAACGCTGAAGCCGGTGCTGATTCCGGTATGTGTGATCACGGTCGTTACGATCATTACGGTTATGGCGATGACAGGCAGACTGTCACAGTGGATCATCAGAAAAGACAGGAAGAAAGAGGAACAAGAGGATGCATGATTTTTTTGAAAACTCCCTGTTTGCGGGAGTTACACTTAGCCTGATCTCATATTTGATCGGGTCGATATTAAAGAAAAAATTCAAACTGGGAATATTTAATCCGTTGCTGATCTCGATTGTAGTTACCATCCTGGTACTGGTTGTGAGCAGGGTGGATTATGATACTTATAATGAAGGCGCCCAATATTTAAGCTGGCTGTTGACCCCTGCAACCGTATGTCTGGCGATCCCGCTCTATGAACAGTGGGAACTGCTGAAGCATAACTGTAAGGCGGTTATGGCAGGTCTTGTTGCCGGTGTGGTGACAAGTCTTTGTACGGTGTTTGTATTGTCAAAGATCATGGGACTTACACATGAGGATTATGTAACGATGCTTCCGAAGTCTATCACGACAGCGATCGGTATGGGTGTTTCAGAAGAACTGGGTGGATATGTAACGATTACGGTTGCGGTTATTATCGTAACGGGTGTTCTTGGAAATATATTTGGTGAATTAGTGTGCAAGATTTTTCGAATCACCGAACCGATATCAAAGGGTCTGGCATTTGGATCTGCATCTCATGCGATCGGAACGGCAAAGGCGATCGAGATCGGTGAAGTGGAAGGTGCAATGAGCAGTCTGGCGATTGCGGTTTCCGGTATTCTTACGGTTGTGCTTTCGTCGTTATTTGCGCATTTTATGTAGTTATATACGCCGCATTATAAAATGCAGGGGTTTATTTCAAATTTACAGATCAGATATCAAAATATAGAAATAACGAAATTTATTGATAGTCAGGGAGACGAGTATGGAAAAACAACATGTTACATCAGAATATGAAAAAGCAATTCAATATATTTACAGCCTGATGCAGGACGGAACCTTGCAGATCGGAAGCAAGCTTCCGACCGAACGTACGATAGCGGAGACGTTGGGAATCGGAAGAAATTCGACCAGAGAGGCACTCAGTATCCTGCATGGCATGGGAATGATCGAACGCGTACAGGGATCGGGAAATTATATATCAAAAAATGCCGGAGAGTCGATCCGTCAAATGCTTATGATGATGCTGGCACTTGGCAGTATCACGAAATCCGAGGTCTGTGAGTTCCGTTGTACAATGGAAAAGTCTGTATGCAGTATGCTGATCGAGAAAGGAATACCATTTGAGTGTCAGGTGCTTCTAGAGGATAATCTGGCAAGGATGGAGCAGGCGGATGGTTCCGAACTGGTTAGCGTGGATAAGGAATTTCATGAACTGCTGATCCGGGCGACAGAGAATGAACTGTTTTCAATGATCATGGAGGCGGTTATGATCGTTTACCGGGAATGGATCGATCTGGTGCTGCGTCGTGTGAATATAAAAGAAAAGGCAAACTTGCTTAATTATCACAAGCAGATCTATAATAGTGTATTGGAACGTGATGAAGTAGCCATGAAAGCGGCGGTAGACGGGCATTATCATCTGATCAGCCAGATGCTTGCATTGTAGATGAGTAGAGATAATATATAAGAAGGAGGTAAGAGCGTATGATCGTAACACTTGGAAGACAGTGTGGATGTGCGGGAGATGAGATCGGAAGAAAATTATCAGAGCTGTTAGGGATTCCGTTTTATACAAAGCCTGAACTGATCGCACTTGCAAAAGAAAAAAAGATTTATGAGAAATATCCGATGTATTTTGGGGAACAGCCGGTAAATGCGATGATCAGTTCTGTCGCCGATGATTTCTGTCCGAAGAATCAGTATGATACACCGAAACGGGCATTGTCAGCAATGTTTGGTGGACAGAGTTTTATTATTATAGGACGTGCTTCGAATTATGCCTACCGGGATGATAAGGATGCTGTCCGGGTGTTTCTGTGCGGAGATAAGAAGCAGCGGGCGTATCATATCGCAGGAAAGCATAAAATCTCGGAGCGAAAGGCTATAGCGCTTGTTGAAAAGACAGATGAGAAACGGCGTGGCTATCACAGATATTATACCGGAGAAGAATGGGGCTATGCAGAAAATTATGACCTGTGTATGGATGCGGTCCGTCTGGGCGTGGATAAGACAGCAGAGATGATCGCAGACTATGTAAAGCAGGTTGGAGGAAAATAAATGACAACAAGGGAAGAAGCATTGGCATATGGACTGTCTTTTCCTGATACATATCAGCAGGCGCCATTTCATGATCCGAACTGGCAACTGGTGCGTGTGAAAGGAAGCAAGAAGGTATTTCTGTGGACATATGAGAGAGACGGATATATTAATCTGAACGTAAAGGTCGATCCGGAATGGCGGGATTTCTGGCGGAGTGCGTTTGACTCGGTGATACCGGGCTGGCATCAGAATAAGGAGCATTGGAATACGATCATTCTGGATGGAAGCATTCCGGATCAGGATGTGAAACGGATGATCGCAGAGAGTTATGATCTGGTGACAACCAGTCCATCAAAGAGAATCTATGAGGCTGTGAAAAAGATTCCAGCCGGAAAGGTTGCAACCTATGGTCAGATCGCGGAGCTTGCCGGGGATAAGAAGATGGCGCGTGCAGTGGGAAATGCGCTCATAAGAATCCGGATCCGGAGCACATTCCCTGCTTTCGTGTGGTAAATGCAAAGGGTGAATTATCCGGAGCATTTGCATTTGGCGGAAAGAATGTACAGGCAGATCGATTGACGGCAGATGGAGTTACAGTTGTCGATGGACGGGTGGATATGGAGAGATTTGGAATAAAGATCTTAGATGGAGAAATCATATAAAAATATAAAGTGAAAAATGATTTATATGCAGGAAATGACCGTTCAAATACAAAGGTTATTTGAAACAGAAAACAAGTCATTTTTGCGGATGCATATTTTACGGAGTGGAAGTTAATTATTTTGTAATTCCGTTTGAATGTGTAAGATTTGCAGGCAATTCTTTATTTGAAAGGAAATAAAAATGTCAGAATATCAGTATGTAGAGCATGAATTTGCTCCGGTATATAATGAAGAATCACAGGTGCTGGTTCTTGGCAGTCTGCCATCGGTGAAATCCAGAGAGCAGGGCTTCTACTACGGACATCCGAGAAACCGTTTTTGGAAGGTAGTGGCAGCTGTACTTGGTGTACCGGAACCCTTGACGATAGAAGAGAAAAAACGGATGCTGCTTGCCGGTCATGTGGCGGTCTATGATGTGATCCGGGCTTGTGAGATCATCGGTTCCAGTGACAGCAGTATCCGAAATGTTGTTCCTGCAGATATTGAAAGCATTGTAACACATGCCCCGATACAGGCAGTTTTTACAAATGGAAAGACTGCGGGCAGATTATATAAAAAATATCAGGCGGAACATATTGATCTTCCGATGATCGAACTGCCGTCGACAAGCCCGGCAAATGCAGCGTTTTCGCTGGAACGACTGGAAGAAATATGGAAGCAGGAGTTAGGAAGATATTTGTAAAAGCATTTTACAATATAGGTTGACTGATATAAAAAAGAATAAAATTTTACATTGATTATACACACTTGACAACATCAACCGTATCGCAGAAAACTGTGTAAGTATTGCAGAAGAGGCTCTCGACAATACAGCATTTGTTGAGATCAGGGAGGATGCAAAGAAAGCAGAAATAGAAGCTTCCGATAATGTAGTCCTTGCATAAAAGCATGTTACATGGCGGTTTTATCTGTTTGTAACATCATATGAAACAGTTCCTTCTGTAGGGCTTTTTTCACACCCTGAATGATATAGATTGTTTTTTCGTTTGACCGGTCTCTGTATGTTACAGTTGACCGGCCGTTTTTTGTATGATATACCACATCCAGACCAGAATTTTGCGTGTAAAATATAAGATGATGGCATGAGGAATTTTCTCATGCCATTAGCTTATTTTTAATTTTACAAAATTCTGGTGGGTATGGTATAGTAAGGATAACTTTTTTTCTGATGAACAATAGACGCGGAGGTTACAAGGAAATGTCTCAGATAACGAAACGTGCGTTGGAAGCATCACTGAAGAAGCTTCTTACAAAGAAACCGCTTGACAAGATCACAATAACCGATATTACAGAAGATTGTGGTATTAACCGGATGACATTTTACTACCATTTTAAAGATATCTATGATCTGGTAGAGTGGGTGTGTGTGGAGGATGCAACGAGGATACTGGGTGAGAATAAAACCTATGATACCTGGCAGGAAGGCTTCCTTCGTATCTTTGAAGCGGTGAGCGAGAATAAGACATTTATGATGAATGCATATCATTCGATCAGCAGAGATCAGGTAGAAAAATATCTGTACAGTCTGACGTATGATCTGATGATCAAGGTCATCGAAGATAAGGCGAAGAATATGCAGGTGCGGGATGAAGATAAGAAGTTCATTGCTGATTTTTACAAATGCTCCTTTGTCGGTGTGTTGCTTGAATGGATTGAGAATGGCATGAAGCAGGATCCACATGTGATCGTGGATAAGATGGGACTGGTGATGCATGATAATATTACCAGAGCACTGGAAGCATTTCGGACGGATGCCTTTCACAAAAAAACAGAGAGCTGACAGATACATTGAAAAAACAATGTGTCTTATTTTCAGACCGGTTATCCCATCAAAACAGGGGAAATGATAAAATTTTAGACAGAACAAGTACCGTGAATATATTTTTATCACGGTACTTTTTTTGTTTATTGAGGGCAAAAACGGGGAATCTTATAATAAAGACAGTTTTTGAGATAACCGGTCTGTTTGCGGGCAGGCTGTATAGATTGGAGGTAATTCGTATGTATTACGCAAGTGGAAATTATGAAGCATTTGCCAGACCGAAGAAGCCGGCGGGTGTGGATCAGAAATCGGCATATATTATAGGTTCGGGACTTGGTGCATTGGCGGCAGCCTGTTTTCTGGTAAGAGATGGACAGATGAAAGGCTCGCATGTGCACATTCTGGAGAAAGACCCGATTCCGGGCGGTGCATGTGATGGTTATCAGTACAGCGATATCGGCTATGTTATGCGTGGCGGACGTGAGATGGATAACCATTTTGAGTGTATGTGGGATCTGTTCCGTTCGATTCCGTCCATCGAGACAGAGGGTGTCAGTGTACTGGATGAGTATTACTGGCTGAATAAGGCAGATCCAAACTATTCTTTGTGTCGGGCAACTGAGAATCGGGGGCAGGATGCACATACCGATAAGAAGTTCGGATTGTCCGATAAGGGTGCAATGGAGATCATGAAGCTGTTCTTTACCCCGGATGAAGAATTATATAATAAACGGATCGATGAGTATTTTGATGAAGAAGTGCTTAATTCTAATTTCTGGATGTACTGGCGGACGATGTTTGCATTTGAGAACTGGCATTCTGCACTTGAGATGAAGCTCTATATTAAGCGTTTTATCCATCATGTCGGAGGACTGCCGGATTTCACGGCACTTCGTTTTACCAAATATAACCAGTATGAGTCCATGATTCTTCCGATGGTAAAATATCTGGAATCATTCGGTGTGGTGTTCCATTATAATACCAAGGTTATAAATGTGGAATTCGAGATCGAAGCAGGAAGAAAGCTGGCAAAGAAGATTGATATTATCCGTGACGGTGAAGCAGATGCGATCGATCTGACCGAGAATGATCTGGTATTTATCACAAATGGCGGCTGCGTGGAGAATTCTTCATACGGAAGTCAGAACAAACCGGCTGAATTCAAGACCGAGATCCGTGAGGGTGGCGGATGGGATATGTGGAGGAAGATCGCAGCACAGGATCCATCCTTTGGACATCCGGACAAATTCTGCTACGATCCGGAGCAGTCAAACTGGATGAGCGCAACGGTGACGACATTAGATGAAAAGATTCTCCCGTATATTAAGAAGATCTGTAAGAGAGATCCGCTCTCAGGCAAGGTAGTTACAGGTGGTATTGTGACTGCGAGAGATTCCGAATGGCTGCTTTCCTGGACGATCAATCGTCAGCCGCAGTTCCGTAATCAGCCAAAGGGACAGGTGCTTGTATGGGTATATGGCTTATTCTCGAATAAACCGGGTGATTATGTAAAGAAGACCATGAGGGAATGCACCGGTAAGGAGATCTGCGAGGAATGGCTCTATCATATCGGGGTACCGGAGGAGGAAATACCGGAGCTTGCCGAACACAGCGCAAATACGGTGCCGGTTATGATGCCATATATCACGGCATTTTTCATGCCGCGTGAGAAGGGCGACCGTCCGGATGTCGTACCGGAGGGAGCGGTCAATTTTGCATTCCTTGGACAGTTTGCCGAGACAGCAAGAGATACGATATTTACAACCGAGTATTCGATCCGGACAGGTATGGAAGCAGTATATACTTTGTTGAATATCGATCGTGGTGTGCCGGAGGTCTGGGGCAGTGTCTATGATGTCCGCGACCTGTTAAATGCGACAGTGGCGATCCGGGATGGAAGAAAGATCACAGATATGAAGCTTGGTCTGAAAGAAAAGATCGCGATGAAAGAGCTTTTAAAGGCGGTAGAAGGAACCGATGTCGAGAAACTGCTGCGGGAGCATGGAGCGATATAAATACAAGATCTGTATATAAAGAAAGTCTCACGATATAATATAGTGAAAGAAAACAAAGCATCTGCTGATGTATGGACTTTATATAGTTTATGGATCAGCAGATGTTTTTTATATGGACAATGCAGACCATGACGGATAAACTGTCATGCATGACAAATTTATATATTTATTTTTTATATGCAGTGATATAATACAGGTATCTGCAAAATCTGCAGAAGGAAGGAATAAAAAATCAGGAGGAAAATGAATGAAAAGACATTTAAAAAAAGTAGTATTGGCAATGATCGCATTTGTACTGTGTGGAGTAATGAATGTGACAGGTTCCAATGTAAGTCTGGCAGCAACAGACGTTGAGACGGAGCAGACGGCGGAACTGGAAGCAGCATCAACCGTAAAGCATGTATCAGCGAGAAAACTGTATCATGCAGGTGACTATCTCTACATAGAAACCTCAAAGGGTGTACTTGCGTATAATATGAAAAAACAGACTGCAAAGTATGTTGTAGAGAGTGATGGTGTCAGTGGAGTTTTGGTACACAAAGGATATCTGTATTACAACCTTTATCAGGACAGCCAGATGAGTATCTATAAGATCAAGGCTGATGGAAGTTCAAAGCCAAAACAGATCTGTAAAAATGGAAGACTTGGTTTTATGAAAAACAACCGACTTTATTATGGTCATTCCGGTTTATGTTCTATGAAACTGGACGGAACTGATAAGAAGCGTCACATGAGGGTAAAAGATGATGCAAATGGAAAGGTATTCTATTATAAGGGCAAATATTTCTACAGTGTATTTCCGTATATGACAGAATCCTATTCCGTTGACACAAAATATAAGCATAAAAAGAAATACCCGGCAGGAAATCAAACGGTTTGCAATGCATTTGTCAGAGCTTTTGATGATATGCAGTTTAATGAGAGCCTGACTGTAAGAGGATATCAGTATGGTACTTTGATCAAAAATGGAAAAAGCTCAAATTCCATTTATAAATTTGGAGATTCTTATTATGGAAAGAGTACGGGCAGAACTTCCAAGAAAAGGATCTACCAGTCATCCAAGAAGAAGGTACATGTTCTGGCAGCATGTCCGGGATATATTATGTTTGCAGAAAGCAATCAAAAAGCAAGTTATGAAGATGGAACTGTAAAGATCATCAATGTAAAAGGCAAGGTTGTTGCAACATTAAAGAAGAGTCAGAAATAGAACATATAAAAACAGAAACTATAAATATAATAAATGCTCTGGCAGAGGTGTGGTTTGCCAGAGCATTTGTTGGATTGTACGATAATGTACAAGCGGAAGGACTGCCACATGGCAGATTCCTGTGTTTTGGTTGTGTTTAGAGATGTGTATTATTATTTATTAAACAAGTGCTTCACCAAGTGCGGTACAATCAGCAAGACCTGCTTCATCCGGTGTTTCATGGCAGATCAGTGGAGCTGCTGCAAATACAACGCCATCAGCCTGACACTGGGCTTCCCAGGTATCCATCCATTCGCCGCTTCCCCAGCCGTAAGAACCGAAGATGGCGATCTTCTTGCCGTTTAATGCCGGTTCGCATTCTGCAAACATTGGCTCGAATTCGCTTTCTTCCAGGACTTCAGCACCCATGGCCGGACATCCGAATGCAACAGCGTCATAGCTGTCTAACATGGAAGCTGTAAATTCTGCAGATGTTAAAAGATCACAATCTGCTCCTTTTGCTTTTGCACCATCAGCAACAGCCTGTGCCATTAATGCTGTGTTACCTGTGCCACTCCAATATACAACTGCAACCTTACTCATAGTAGGTTCCTCCTTATAATTCATGTATTTTATATTTAGAGATCTCTGCATTGAAAATATATGCAGAAATCTCCTATATTCATTTTTGTTATGTGAACGTCGTTTGCATAAATAATCATTTTACTATGCGGATGCAATTTTCTAAATACTTATACAGCAACTGTCAGTTGCCAGATGGTTCGTCCCTGATGCCAGAGATCTGCATAGATTTCCCGGCATTTTTTAAATTTTGCAAATGTTTTCTGAGCCTCACCCAGATCACCATATACCTTCCAGTCTCCCATGCCCTTACAGTTGCTTCCGTGGTTCTTGATAAATCCAAGAACATCCTGTAACGGATAACCGAGAAATACACCGATCTCATGAGGAAATTCCGTTGATGCCTGAAGCCTTATACGTAGCTCGGCGAGCAGCTGGTCGACCGTGCCGGACGGATATCCGATGTTCAAAAGAAAGACATTGATCTCCGGTCTTGACAGTTCACGGATCATGGCTTCCGGTCTGTAGACATAGATCAGAGCAGTGTCAGTATTTTCCCGCAGGATTGTTATGCGGATTCCTTTTTTCTGAAATTGTGCATCCCAGACGGCTACGCTTTCGTATAATTCATCCTTTGACATAAAATAATATAAAAACAGGCTGGCTGGTTTTAAGGAAGCCAAGGTAGGCGAACAATGCTTGATCAGATATTCCTCAAACATAATCACAATCTCCTTTTTGCATCGATTCCGACAAATATTCTGCAATATTCAAAAATCCTAAAGCTATATGCAGTGCTGGTACGCTCGCATCAAAGCAACGTTGCATATCAAATTTTAGTATGCACCGTAACTCTGTAAATCATTCAATCTACTGGTTAGACATATCTAACTCATGGGTGCATTATACGGTCTGATCCTGTAAAAATCAAGCGAAAAATGTGATAGAAATTCTCAATAAATTCGACCGTTTTTTGTTGACGGAAAAGGCTTCTGCATGGTATTTTTATAAATGGTTAGCAGAAACTAACCAAAAATCTTGTGAATAAATCGTGTGACTCCATTCTATATGCATCCCTGACTGCTGAAAACAGGGTATGCACCCGGATGCAATGACGGATCCGGGACAGAAGCTGTCACCAGAAAGAAGGATCAAAGCATGATGAATTATTTAGAAATCGAAAAAGTAATCGGAAGAGAAATTATCGACTCCAGAGGAAATCCTACAGTAGAAGCAGAAGTTATTCTTGCAGATGGTACAGTTGGACGTGGCGCAGCTCCAAGTGGTGCATCAACAGGTGAGTTTGAAGCATTGGAGCTTCGTGATGGCGACAAGAACCGTTTTGGCGGCAAGGGCGTCCAAAAGGCAGTAGAGAATATCAATACAACGATCAATGATATGTTAGTTGGAATGGATGCATCAGATACATATGCTGTAGATCAGGCAATGATCAAGGCAGACGGAACAAAGGACAAGTCAAATCTGGGTGCAAATGCAATCCTTGCCGTATCAATCGCAGCAGCAAGAGCAGCAGCTATTTCACTGGATGTACCTTTATATCGTTTCTTAGGCGGTGTAAGCGGCAACAGACTTCCGGTTCCTATGATGAATATTATCAATGGTGGATGCCATGCATTATCATCCGGTCTGGATGTTCAGGAATTTATGATCATGCCGGTTGGTGCTCCTTCATTCAAAGAGTGTCTCAGATGGTGTGCAGAAGTATTCCATGCACTTCAGGCCATCTTAAAAGAAAGAGGACTTGCTACGTCTGTTGGTGATGAAGGTGGATTTGCACCTGCACTTGCATCCGACGAAGAAGCAATCGAGACAATTCTTGAGGCAGTAAAGAAAGCCGGATATGAGCCGGGCAAGGACTTCAAGATTGCGATGGATGCAGCTTCATCCGAGTGGAAGACAGGCAAGGTTGGCGAGTACAAGCTGCCAAAGGCTGGTACTGTATATACATCAGAGGAGCTGATCGCTCACTGGAAGAGACTGGTTGAGAAGTATCCGATCATCTCCATCGAGGATGGTCTGGATGAAGAAGACTGGGAAGGTTGGAAGAAGCTGACTGCAGAGCTTGGAGATAAGGTACAGTTAGTTGGTGATGATCTTTTTGTTACCAATACCGAGAGACTTGCAAAGGGTATCGAGCTTGGCTGTGGTAACAGTATCCTGATCAAGTTAAACCAGATCGGTTCTGTATCAGAGACACTGGAAGCAATCAAGATGGCTCACAAGGCCGGATACACAGCTATCTCATCGCACAGATCCGGTGAGACAGCAGATACAACGATCGCAGATCTTGCAGTTGCTTTAAATACTTGCCAGATCAAGACCGGCGCACCATCCAGATCCGAGCGTGTAGCTAAGTACAATCAGCTCTTAAGAATTGAAGAAGAGCTCGGTGCTTCAGCTGTATATCCTGGGATGAAAGCCTTCAATGTAAAATAATTATTGTCATATATTTTCCTCAAAAAAATATGAATAAATGCTATGGGAGACGTAAGCTTTGCGTCTCCCATATTTTATATGTAAAATAAGACCTGTAAGTAGAGTTTTTCATTGCCGGGTGGTATAATTTTAAACAAGTCATATTATGTTAAAAAGATTCGATGGTTGTGATTACAGACATCGGATCAGGATAATGGGAGGGCATATGAGTCGAATACTGATCATAATAGCAGTCTTACCGGCATTGATCCTGCTGGGTTTTATATATATGAGAGACCGGAAAGAGAAGCCGCCGGTCAAATTAATGGTATTGCTTCTGGCACTTGGTGCAGGTACGATCATTCCGGCAGCGATCGCAGAATTTATCGGGCAGTTAATCGTTGCACAGACAGATACGGATCATCAGACGATGCTGCTGGTGCTCTGCTTTCTGGTGATCGGAATTGTGGAGGAGCTTGGAAAATATCTGGTAACGGTCTGCACTACATGGAAAAACAGAGAATTTCAGCACAGCTATGATGGAGTTATTTATATGGTCTGTGCATCGCTTGGCTTTGCTATATTGGAAAATATCTTATATGTTGCTTCAGGCGGAATCGGAACGGGCATCCTCCGGGCATTTACCGCTATTCCACTTCATTGTACGGTAGGTGTTATCATGGGTGCACTTTATGCGAAGGGCAGAGAAGCGGCATATGCAGGTGACCGTGCGGGTATGATCGGATTTATGGCATGGGCATATATCGTGCCGGTATTTATTCATGGCTTATATGACTATCTTGTGATGGCGGCATCGTATGGATATATTTCGGAGGCATGGGTATTCCTGATCCTTGGAGTGATGTATGTACTTTCAATTTTTCTGATCTTTTACTGTTCAGCGCATGACCGCAGAATTGACGGCAGACCGGAGACTGCAGATTATGGGATGTACCGGATGGATTTTCGCAGACCGGGCAGGGGATATTATTATCCAGATCAACCGGATTACCGGGCGGGTTATCCGGGCTATCCGGGTGGTGATGCATATGGTCAGGCCGGAGGATATATGCAGAATACAAATTACAACCCATACAATGGTGGTTATACACAGGGGATGAATCAGTATCCGGGTAATGGCTATGTGCAGGGGGTGAATCAGTATCCGGGTAATGGCTATGTGCAGGGGATGAACCAGTATCCGGGTAATGACTATGTGCAGGAGATGAACCAGTATCCGGGTAATGGCTATGCGCGGGGGATGAATCAATATCCGCAAACTGGAGTTAATCAATATCCGCAAACTGGAGGGAATCCATATCGGCAGCAGGAGAATCCCGGATCACAGAATTATCCACAGAGTTATACGTCGAATGGCACTGGTACGGATTATGGCATGACAGGGTACAACGGACAAGGACGGAAATAAGACAGGAATTGTGGCAGAAACGCTGAATATGCCGCACGTTTTGATGGAAGAGACATATGATGAATATATAGGAATCCATATAGCAGGAACATTTGCCAGGGGGTGAAATGATGAGATTTCACAACATACCGGTCCGCGATATCATGCAGGAAGCAGTCCGCTATGGCGGGGTGATCGTGGACGTTCGTACCGAAGAAGAATTCCTGAGAGGACACATACCAATGGCAGTCAATGTACCATTGTCGGATATCCAGTATGGTAATTATAATCTTCCTAAAAATAAAGTACTGCTCACATATTGTCAGTATGGAGGCGGCAGTGCACTGGCAGCGAGACTGCTGTCGCAGGCAGGATATAAGGTGATCAATACCGTTGGGGGAATCGTACAGTATAAAGGAGCATTGACGAAAAACCGCTGACAGAGGGTGTAACTAGCCATTATGAAAGAGAAGAAAATGTGGTTTAAAAATGAGAATAACAGAATAGATTGATCCCGGACATGACAGAACCTGTTAAGGAAGTGCATGGCCGGGATTTTTTTGTTTAATTTACTTGTGGTGGCAGGGGGAAGTATGTATAATATGGACAGGGTAATTGGCGGGTATCCCAGGATATTCCGGAGGTACTTATTTTTTAGAAAAGAAAGGATATAGGGTAAATGAGAAAAAGAATTTTAGGAACGATCATTGCGGCAGGTTTTTTTGCTGTAGCAGCATTTGCAGGGGCAAATGGACTGGCAGAGACACAGGCGGCATGTGAACATTCACAGGTGAAGGATGGAGCCTGTGTGGATTGTAATGATCCGGTAGAATGCATCGAGGTAGAGGATGCAAGTGGAACAGCAAAGGGCACTTATTCTAAACTGGAAGATGCAGCGGCGGCTGCCGGAAACGGTGATATACTGAAGCTTCTATATAATTGTGAGAGTACATCAACATATATTGATGCGGGGAATAAGAATCTTACGATTGATCTGAATAAGAAGGAGTTAAAGGCTGTTCATTTCGATATCATGGGCTCGCTTGTGATAGAAAATGGAGAATATAGTGGCTATATCAGGAATGCAGCGACAGGGAATGAACATACATTAACATTTGAAAATGTGAGAGCAGATCTTACGCAGCTTGGATGGTATGCAAAGGGTGGCATTAAACTGGTAAACAGTAATATAGAACAGCAACATGATGGTGCAGCATTTACAGAATGGTGGCTTGAAAAGCTGCAGATGGATCAGACATCTGTTTATAAGATTACAAATTCGCCAAGCGGACTAAGCAATTATGGGTTGCTTTCATTAGATGAAGCTGTGGGCGGTATTGAGGAATTTCTTCCGGCCGGATACACATTGGATGGACAGCCGAATTCCTATAATACGATATTAGATGAAACAGGCACAAAGGCGAGAAGCGTAGAGCTTCGTTATCGCCGGCTGACAGATGCGACAGTTTCTGTATCCATTGCCCCGACTTCTTATGTATATGATGGAAAAGCAAAAGAGCCAACAGTGACTGTCACGTACGATGGCAGAGATCTGACAGAAGGAACGGATTATACCTGTACATTTACAGATAATATCAATGCAGGAACAGCAAGCGTAAAAATAACAGCAAAGGGTAAGACTTATCACGGAGAAACCGTAAAGAATTATACGATCGATAAAGCACCACAGACAGCACCAACCGGTCTTACGACAGAAAATGAAAGTGCAAAAGGGAAAAAGGACGGTTCCATTAAAAATGTTGATGTATCCATGGAATATTCCGTTGACCAGAATGTATGGAAGCCGATCACAGCAAATACGATCACAGGCATTTCTGCCGGTGATTATTACGTCAGATATAAGGAAACAGCAAATTATTATGCCTCGGGAGCAACAAAAGTAACGGTTAAAATGTCTGTTCCGGATGGTGGAACAACAGAAGATGTGACAACAGAAGACGTGACAACGGAAGCTTCTACAGATGCAACGACAGAGGATACAACGGAAGCTACAACTACGACAGAAGATCGTACTGATGATACAACGGAAGATGTAACGACAGAGTCAACGGATGATACTCAGGATGAAACGGAAGATGTGACAACAGAATCCGAAGAAGTTGTATCAACGGAGGACCAAACAACAGAGAAAACAGATGCCGATAAGCCGGATGACCAGAAGAACACCGGAGTAAAGACAGGAGATGATTTTGCTATGAAGACAGCAGTTGCAGGTATGATTATTTCACTGGGGCTTGCCGGAATCGTTGTTATAAATAAACGCAGAAAATAAAATCAGAAACAAAGATATAAGAGAAAAGGAGTGCTGGATTTGGACAGAAATGTCTGAATCTGGCACTTGTGATTGAAAGGAAGTATATGAGCAGAATCGAATTGATCGCTCCATGTCATTTTGGATTGGAGTCAGTATTGAAAAAAGAAATCCTGGATCTTGGATATGAGATCGTTCAGGTAGAAGACGGAAGAATTACATTTGCAGGAGAAGAAGATGCGGTTGCAAGAGCAAATATGTTTATTCGTACAGCTGAACGTATCATGATCAAGTGCGGAAGCTTTAAGGCTGTAACATTTGATGAATTATTTGAAGGAACCAAGAGTATTCCATGGGAGCGGTATCTGACCCGTGATGCAAAATTCTGGGTATCCAAGGCTACATCAAACAAGAGTGCGTTGTTTAGTCCATCTGATATCCAGTCTATCGTGAAGAAAGCTATGGTAGAACGTTTGAAACAGACCTACCATGTATCATGGTTCACGGAAGATGGAGCAGAATATCCGGTTCGTGTATTTATATTTAAGGATATTGTTACAATAGGGTTAGATACATCAGGAGTATCTCTTCATAAACGTGGCTACAGAAAGCTGGTTGGTAAGGCCCCGATATCAGAAACCCTGGCATCGGCACTGATCATGCTGACACCGTGGAACAAGGATCGTGTACTGGTCGACCCATTCTGTGGAAGCGGAACATTTCCAATCGAGGCTGCTATGATCGGAGCAAGGATCGCACCGGGCATCGACCGGGATTTCCTGGCTTCCGAGTGGGCGAAGGTCGGAGATAAGAAGATGTGGTACAATGCGATCGATGAAGCAAATGACATGATCGACCATGATGTGAAGATGAATATTCAGGGCTACGATCTGGATAATGAAATGGTGAAGTGTGCGATGGAGAATGCCAGAGCAGCGGGAGTGGATGAACATATCCATTTCCAACAGAGAGATGTAAAGGATCTCAGGCATCCGAAAAAATATGGCTTTATCATCACGAATCCGCCATATGGTGAACGTCTCGAGGATCGGGAGGATCTTCCTGAATTATATAAGACGATCGGGGAAAGCTTCAGACGACTGGATGACTGGTCGATGTTTCTGATCACGTCATACAGTGAGGCGGAGAAATATATAGGAAGAAAGGCGGATAAGAATCGTAAGATCTACAATGGTATGATCAAATCATATTTCTATCAGTTCATGGGACCAAAGCCGCCAAAGAGAAAGTGAGACCAAATTGAAAAAGTTTTTGATAGCGGTAGCAGTTGCAATCTTGAGTGTATTGCTCTATCTGGGCTTCTTCCGGCATCCGGATGTGAGCGTGGAAAAGACCGACGGTTCGGAGGCTGCGGCCGAGGCAATGATGAAAGAGATCGTAACAAGTGCAAATGAAAAGGGTGTTACGTTATATATTAATGACAATAAGATCACAGAGGCTGAATATCAGGCATATTTCAGTGATCGGTTACAGTTAATGATTCCAATTGCAGCATTTACCGATAAACTGGATTGTCTGGTAAATGTATATGAAAACGGAACGATCACACTGGCAAAAGGTGACAGCCTTGTTAAAGTTTATGGTGATTCGGATATGGTGAACATCAACGGAAATACGATTCAGACGATCGATAAGCCGGAAAGAAAGGATGATATCATCTATGTGCCGGTGAATGAGATCTGCGAGGCATTAAACTACAGCTGTAACATCAATCTGGAGACAAATGCTGCGGTGTTAAAAAAGATTGCCGAGGAAGAAAAGCTTCCGGCTGCATATGATATGAGAGAGCATAATCGTGTTTCTCCTGTCAGAGATCAGGATATCTATGGAACCTGTTGGGCATTTGCATCACTGGCAGCACTGGAAAGTACGATCCGTCCGGCGGAAAGTCCGGTATTTTCTGTTGACCATATGGCACTGAATAACAGCTTTAATGTCAGCCCGTTTGACGGTGGCGAATATTATATGAGTATAGCTTATCTTGCGGCATGGCAGGGACCGGTGCTTGAGGAAGATGATCCGTATGGTGATAACCAGACGGTAAATGGATTGTCGGCGGTAAAGCATCTGGAAGAAGCCATCATCCTGAAGGACAAGAATTACGAGGCGATCAAATCATCCGTATACAAATATGGCGGTGTGGAAACGGTTATTTACTGTGATATGAAGAATGCAACGAGTAGTTCTTATTACTATAACAGAAACCGCAGTTCCTATTATTATGATGGAGATCAGACGCCGAATCATGACGTGGTGATCGTTGGCTGGGATGACAACTATCCGAAGGAATATTTTAATACAGAACCGGCGGGAGATGGCGCATTTATCTGCAAGAATAGCTGGGGGCAGGATTTTGGTGACGAGGGATTTTTTTATATCTCTTATTATGATACCAATATCGGTATGAACAGCGTAGTATATACGAAGCTTGGAAATAGTGACAACTACGACAAGATCTATCAGTCAGATCTGATGGGCGAGGTCGGAACGATGGGATTTGACGACAGGCCGGAGGCCTATTTTGCAAATGTCTATACGGCTGGAAAGAACGAGACATTAAAGGCAGTTTCTTTTTATGCGACAGGCCCGAAAACGACATATGATGTGTATGTTGTGACGGATTTTACCGATGTATCCGACTTGCAGCAGCGGACAAAGGTGGCATCCGGTGAAATGCAGTACGAGGGTTATTATACGATCAATCTAAATGAGGCAGTACCGCTTCCGGATGATCGGAAATTTGCGGTGGTTGTGCATGTGAACACACAGGATTCCACGATGCCGATCGCAATCGAATATAATAATGATGAGAAAACGGCGAACTTTGATATCACGGATGGCGAGGGCTATATCAGCCTGTATGGCACGAAGTGGTCGAGTGCGGAGCAGGAGAATGACTGTAATGTCTGCCTCAAAGCCTTCACGGATGTGGGGGATTGAGAACATGCGGCGATATCTGACAAGGTATAGCAGAGATACATGTTATTTCGCAAGGCGTTCTCACTCTATCCTCATGTAGCGGTACTAAGTTCGCTGCATAAGGCAGCTTACTAAGGACCGACATTCGGACAGGCTTGCTGCATAACAGTATCATCTGCTGTGCTTGTCAGATATGGCAGGTGAAGTACAATGTCGCATCGTTACAAATAGAAAAGGAGAAGACAAGATGAAGAAATTGATTTTTGCTACAGGTAATGAGAATAAGATGAAAGAAATCCGCATGATCCTTGCGGATTGTGGATATGAGATCCTGTCGATGAAGGAAGCCGGAATTCAGGCTGACATCGTAGAAGATGGAAAAACATTTGAAGAAAATGCCATCATCAAGGCAGAGGCGATCCGTAAGATGACAAATTGTCTGGTGCTTGCGGACGATTCCGGTCTGGAGGTAGACTATCTCGATAAAGCACCGGGAATCTACTCTGCAAGATTTATGGGGGAAGACACCTCATACCGGATCAAGAATAAAGCGATCATTGACAAGCTTGCCGGTGTTCCGGATGAGAAGCGTACTGCAAGATTCGTATGTGCGATTGCGGCTGCATTCCCGGATGGAAAGACCATTACCAGACGTGGCACGATCGAAGGAATCATTGGATACGAAGAACGCGGCGAGAATGGATTTGGCTATGATCCTATTTTCTTCCTGCCGGAGTATGGTAAGTCCACAGCAGAGCTGTCACCGGAAGAAAAGAATACGATCAGCCACAGAGGAAACGCACTTCGTTTGATAAAGGAAGTTATAAATGAGAATACTGATAATTAGTGATACACATGGAAGAACCAATACAATCCGGGATGTCTTAGATACGGTGGGAGACATCGATATGTTTATCCATCTGGGAGATGTCTGCGGAGATGAAGAATATATTTATGACAATGTAACCTGCCCGATCCACATGGTTGCCGGGAATAATGACTGGACCTCTGATCTTCCAATGCAGGAGGAATTCATGATCGGCCGGTATAAGGTATTTATTACGCACGGACACCGATACAGTGTCCATTATGGAACGGACTACTTACAGGAGTTGATCAAATATGATGGTTACGATATTGTGATGTATGGGCACACGCATGTCCAGAATCTGGAACGATATGGCGGAGCTTATATCGTAAATCCGGGCAGTCTGGCATATCCGCGTGATGGCATGAATGGCAAATACATGCTGCTGGAATTTGACCAGCATGGAACACCATTTTTTGCAGAAAATGAACTGAAACCGAAACGTCGGATGCGCAGCATATTTGAAGATATGTGGGGCGACCGGGAAGAGTAGAGATTATTAGAGACAAGAAAGAGGTCGGCTGTGAAGAAACGAGAGATTATAGAAGGTGTTATAAAAGACTATGATTTCCCAAATAAGGGAAGCTTTGAACTGGATGGCAAAAAAGTGATCGTGAAGGGAGCACTGCCCGGACAAAAGGTGTCCTGTATGGTATCCAAGGTACGGAAGGATAAGGCAGAGGCACGTCTGTTGGATGTGCTGGAACGCTCTGAGATCGAAGATGCAGTACCACCATGTCCACAGTTTGGCATTTGCGGCGGCTGTGCATACCAGACCATGAGCTATGAGCATCAGTTGGAGTTAAAGGCAGGACAGGTGAAGAAGCTGTTAGACGGTGTGATCGATTCAGAGACACATCCATATGATTGGGAGGGCATCATCGGCTCGCCAGTTACAACTGCATACCGGAATAAGATGGAGTATTCATTTGGCGACGAATATAAGGATGGTCCGCTGGTGCTGGGGCTTCATAAGAAGAACAGCATGTACGACATCGTTCCTGTCTGCAACTGCGTGATCGTAAGCGAAGATTATAACAGGATCGTTTCTTATACGATGGAATTTGCAAGGGAGCATGGGCTGTCCTACCATAAGAAAATGCAGCATGTAGGACTGCTTCGTCATCTGGTGCTTCGCCAGTCCAAGACAAATGGCGGACTTCTGGTAAATCTTGTAACCAGCACGGACGGATTAGAGAATCTGGATCTGAATGCATATGTAGATGGGCTTCTGGCACTTCCGCTTGACGGAACGATCATTGGTATTCTCCATACGGCAAATGATTCTCTGGCGGATGCTGTTGTGCCGGAGAAGGTAACGCTGTTATACGGAAGAGATTATATCGAGGAAGAGGTGCTGGGGCTGCATTTCCAGATCTCACCATTCTCATTTTTCCAGACAAATACAAAGAGCGCGGAACGACTGTACAGCAAAGCCCGTGAATATGCCGGAGATACCAAGGACAAGCTGATCTTCGACTTATACAGCGGAACCGGAACGATCGCCCAGATGTTATCACCGGTTGCCTCCAAGGTTATCGGCGTAGAGATCGTAGAAGAAGCAGTCGAAGCCGCAAGAGAAAATGCAAAGAGTAACGGACTTGATAACTGCGAATTCATCGCAGGCGATGTCTTAAAGGTCATCGACACCATCGAGGAAAAACCGGATCTCATCATCCTCGATCCACCGAGGGATGGCATCAATCCAAAGGCGCTCCTTAAGATCATCAACTACGGTGTAGACGAGATCGTTTACATCAGCTGTAAGCCAACCTCCCTCGCAAGAGATCTTGTGACTTTGCAGGAGCATGGATATTATGTGAAAAAGGCATGTGCAGTGGATCAGTTTGTGAATACCGGGCATGTGGAGACGGTTGTCTTGCTTTCCAAGGGTGAGGTCGACTCGAAAAAGATTCGGGTTGAGTTCTCTTTGGAAGATATGGATATGTCCGAATTTCAGGATGGGGCAACCTATCCGCAGATCAAGGAGTATGTGTTGGAGCATACCGGGTTAAAGGTGTCCAACCTCTATATCTCACAGATTAAACGAAAATGTGGGATTGGGGTTGGTAAGAACTATAATCTGCCGAAGTCCGAGGATTCCAGACAGCCCCAGTGTCCGCCGGAAAAAGAGAAAGCAATCCGAGAAGCATTCAAATATTTTGGGATGATCTAACATCCCGCAAAATGGAGGTTTCTTATGGATAGATTGATTTCTTGTGAGTTTAACATGGATACGCTTGTGTGGAACTGAAATTTTTAGATGGCAGCATGATTGCCATTGATACCATCGCCGTGGAGAATGAGGTTGCTGACAATATGTATCAACGGTCAGAACTGGATTATCTAATCTACAATGATCCGGTTGGATATGCAGACTTGATCTTGAACGGTGATCCCGAAATTTATCTAAAAACTGTAACTGAATGTAAACCCTTAGATTAAAACTCAGCCCTCTGCCTTTTCCTTGGCAGAGGGCCGTTTTTTGCTTAACAGTTATTGAGCATCCCTTAATTGCTCTACAACACTGCATTTCGCTGCATTGTCATACATCATGCAAGGAATCAGCCACCCCAGCAGAAGAAATACCGGAATTGTCAGCAGGACAGGCAGAATGGTGAACCGATACTCAAAGAACCAGAACATACTGCCCAGCATTTTTCCTGCAAGAGGTCCCACCGCCAGCGACAGAATAAAGGCCGCCGATACGGAGGACATTGCGTAAAACAATCCCTCGTAGATCAGCATGGTTTTGAGCTGCCGGTTCGTCATTCCTACAGCCTGAAGCACAGCAAATTCACGGCGGCGGGAAAGAATACTGGTCATCATGGCGTTGAAGAAATTTAAGAGTCCCACCAGCCCGATGATAGCACAGAGGATACCACCTACCAGAAGGAACATCTGCCGGAACTGAGCAAACTCAGAGCGAGCCGTGGCCTTGCTTTCATACATCAAGGGTGAAAACTCACCGGCAGTGAGCTTCGATAGATATTGCTCTGCTTCGGCCTCGTCTGCGTCGTCTGCTGTGTCGAACAGGTAGAGCATCGGAATGGCCGCACCGCCGCTGTCCCTCTGTGCGGTATCCACAGACAAAACTGTCTCATATCCAATACCACCATAACGATAACTCATGGAATACGGAAGCTCTACCAAGGCGCAGACCGTGTACTCTACATCTCTGGCTCCATACAGTTTTTCCTGAAAGTACTCCTCCGGTGTATCTTCGGTGCGGAGTTCCCCGGTGCGGCTGTCGATATATTTCACATCGTCCGCATAGGTGGCGGTGATCGTGTCTCCCACCTTGGGGTAGTATTCAGGATTGGGCAGATTACCGTAGTCATCTAAGGAAACCGCAATGGCAATAGCGTTATTGTTTGGCTCCAGCATAGGAGAAATATCTCCGTCGAACACTTGCAGCTTGTCAAACAGGCTGTTATCCAGAGCCTCGATTCTGGTATCTCCCATCACCATATCGCCCCGGTGCTCCATGCGGCTCATATGGCTGTCCAACTGCTCAGCACTTTCGTACCTTGCATAGTCCTGCCGCAGAGCATCCTCCGTCATCCAAAGATATACGGGTTTTCGCACAGCATATCCCGTGCCGGAAAGACTGGACTTTGTGTTTGCTGCGATCTCTTCGATCTGTTCCGGCGTGATGAATTCATCTGCCGGGTTGTAACGGAAATAGTCGGGCGTGCTGACGATAAAATCGGCGCAGGTCATGAAGGATACATACTTCTCCATGCTGAAGCCGCCCACAAAGGCACACAGTGCATTGAACAGCGTCACCGACAGTGCCAGAGACACCACCACCAGCACCGTCTTTTTTTTGTTTCGTCCCAGATTGGCAAAGGCCATCTGATGGAGCTTCGCTCCCCGGGTGCTGCGCTGTTTTTTCTTGGTCTGCATCGCATCTGTATATTTGGTAGCCTCCACCGGAGAAACCCTGGCTGCCATTTTCCCGGGCTTGGAGCAGGACAAAAGCACCGTCAGCAGGGCAAACAGCACGGAGCCAACAAAGATCACAGGCGAAGTGCTGATGGTGGTGATGCCTGCATCCAACTGGGTGGAGCGCAAGACAACAGGCACCAGAACAGCGCCAATGCCATAGCCCAACAGCAGCCCCGCCGGAATGCCGATCAGACAAAGCAGAAGTGCCTGCTGGCGAATGATGCGTTTGAGCTGCCGGGGCGTTGTGCCAATGGTTTTCAGAAGCCCGTAAAACCGGATATCCCCCGCAACAGAGATCTGGAAAATGTTATAGATGATAAGATACCCGGTGAAAATCACCAGCAGCAAAAAAGCTGCTATGGCGATCACAAGTTCCGGATCGAGATGCGACTCCAGCTGGGATGAGGTATATCCCCAGTTGACGCCGATCCGGACGCTGTTGGGATCGGTATAGCTGTCCCATGTGTAGCCGAGATCGGTATCCACCTGCTCCATCTGCCCTTGAATGTTTGTACTGGAAGCCATCATGACATTCAAATCGGTGCGGAAAGGCTGTAAACCTGTTTTCACTGCCTGCGCTTCGATGTCATCTGCGTAATCACGGCTGATGTTGATGTAATGAACAGGCATTAGTTCATCATAGTCCCAATAGCCCACCAGCGTAAAGGTATCTGTTACAGTAAAGGCGGTTTGATCCTTGTCCGTAATGGAATAGGAAACCGTGACCTCGGCGCCCAGCTCCGGCGTTACGCCAAGCAGCTGCAACGCTGCCGTATCCATGGCTACCTCTTTGCCGCTTTCGGGCATCCGTCCGGTAGTAGGGGTTGCATAGCTCCATTTAGTGCAGTTGACATCCATGTAGCTGATCTCTGCAGGGGTTTTGGAAAAGACACCCTCCGCAGTGATACCGATTACCTTCCGTACCCCCGCAGCCTTCACCTTTGGGTGGGCAGCGATACGTTCCGCCTGCTCGGGGGAAACATCCTTAAAGGTACCGTGTGCATAGCCACCTACCTGCCGAAACTGGTAGGTTTCATAACTGGCGTTCAACGACAAGACAATGGTGAACATGGACGTAAATAGCAGCGTTGTCAGCGCAATGGCAAAAATAGCGATCAGATTGCGGCGACGGTTCGCATAAAGAGATTTTAAGCTGAGCTTTCGAATACATTTTCTGTTTTTGACATTCATCGTAGCCACCTCCCGTTAGTTCTGGGAGACGATCCGACCATCTTCGATACGGATAATGCGGTCTGCCATCTGCGCAATTTCTTCGTTGTGAGTGATCATTACGATTGTCTGGGCGAACTTTTGACTGGTGACTTTCAAAAGGCTCAATACATCCTGGCTGGTTTTGGAATCCAGATTGCCGGTGGGTTCATCTGCCAGAATGATAGCGGGTGCTGCCGCCAGCGCACGGGCAATGGCTACTCGCTGCTGCTGACCGCCGGAGAGCTGATTGGGCAGGGCATCCAGACGATCATCCAGCCCAAGTGTCTGTACAATTTGCTGTACGAAATCCTTATTGACCTTGCCACCGTCCAGCTCAATGGGTAGAACAATATTTTCATACACATTCAGCACCGGAACAAGATTATATGCTTGGAACACAAAGCCGATTTTCCTGCGGCGGAAGATGGTCAGCGCTTCCTCCTTCAGGGAGAAAATATCCTGTCCGTCCACCATGAC
This sequence comes from Clostridium sp. AM46-21, assembly GCF_003480025.1. NCBI lineage: Bacteria > Bacillati > Bacillota > Clostridia > Eubacteriales > Clostridiaceae > Clostridium > Clostridium sp. AM46-21. The sequence goes on along the minus strand of NZ_QUIB01000003.1, from coordinate 114,362 downwards.
CGTGCCACTTGTAGGGCGATCCAGCCCGCCCAGCATGTGCAGCAGCGTGGATTTGCCGGAGCCGGATGTGCCGACAATTGCAACAAATTCGCCCTTCTTTACACTTAAATCAACTCCATCCAACGCATGAACTGCGTTATTGCCGGAGCCATAAATCTTTTTCAGGTTTTTTGCCTGTAAAACTTCCATAAATGAGTACCTCCATGAAAAAATCTGTATGTATGAAAGGAAATCATCCTTTGATACATACAGATTATCGCATAGGAATCTTTCCACATTCTTTCCGGCGGAAAATGAAATCTAACAGTTTTGATAGAATTGTTGTTATTTCGGCAGAAATATGGAAAACGTACTTCCTTTTCCCGGAACGGAAGCAATCTTGATATAACCTCCCTCGCCGGATATGATCTGTCGGGCAAGGTATAAGCCGATGCCGACCCCTTCCTGCTCCTGAACCGCCTTTGAGCGGTAAAAGCGAGCAAATATCTTCGCTTGCTCAGTTTCCGGTATGCCTGAACCGGTATCCGATATATCGATCCTTGCAAACATTTCGTAACTTACGGCAGAAATCCTGATTGTGCCATGCTCTGTATATTTGATGGCGTTGTCTACGATATTCGCCAGCGCTTCCGCTGTCCATTTGAAGTCGAATACAGCAAAAGCATCTGTATCCTGCATTTGCAAAGACAATCCTTTTTCAGAAGCCTTGGCAGTATATTGTTCTACCACACTTTCAAGCAGCGGCTGCAGCGCTGCTTGCTGAGGGGAGAGTGAAATGATCCCGTTTTCCAGTCTGGAAAGCTTTACGAGAGAATCAATCAGAAATCGCAGCTTTTCCGATTGTTTGTACAGCGCCTCCACATTTGCCTTCGCCGATGCAGGCATAGTTTCCTCCATCAGAAGCTCGCTGTATAACAGCAGGTTTGCAATCGGCGTTTTTGTCTGGTGGGAGATGTCCGCAATCAAGGTTTTGATTTTGTCTTTTTCCTGCGCTATGTTTTGAGAAGATGCTTCTGCGGCGGAAAGATAGTGCGCAAACTTCGTTTCCAATGCAGATAGCCGGCTTTCATCAAAATTGGTTTCAGAAAAGGAGCCGGTCATGGCAGCGTCCAGCATCCTTTCGATTTCTTCCATCGTTTTTCTGATCTTCCTCCGCTCCCATAATACAGCAGCTATCGCCGCCAGAAAACATAGCAGTATGATCACAATGCCGGTTTTATTCATCTTTTGTCACCCAGCTATAACCGATTCCGTAGATGGTTTTAATGTATTTCTGTGCGCCAAGCTTATCCCTCAGACGCTTGATCGTAACAGACAAAGCATTTTCATCCACATATTCTGCGCCATCTGTCCAGATCCGGTCGACAAGGTCTCCACGGGTCATGGTTCGACCACGGTTTTCAACAAGCAGACGCAGTAATTTTTGTTCTGTTTTACTCAATTCCACTTTTGAATCTCCCACATAAAAGGTCATAGACTCAAAGTCAAAGTGAAATAGATCCATATGGAACGGCGCATTTTTATGGTTTGACGCTTGCTTTCGCAGTTGGGTATTCACCCTTGCACGCAAAACCGAAAGAGAAAAGGGCTTGGTAATATAATCATCAGCGCCTCTCTCCAGTCCGTCTACGATGTCCAGATCGGTGTCGTTGGCAGTCAGCAGAATAACAGGAATTCCGGGCAGGTTTTCCTTGACCTCCCGAAGCAGCTCAAGCCCGCTGCCATCCGGCAGATTGATATCCAGCAGGATCAGGGATACACCGCCGCAAAGAAGCTGTTCCTTCGCCGTTTTTAGGTCTTGGCAGGATATAATCTGACGGTCATCTGCTTTCAGTGCTTTACTTAAACCCTGATTCAACCCTATATCATCTTCAATAATCAATAATTGTTCCATGTATCTCACTCCCTCGTTATTCAAAGGCCACCATTATTTCCTTGGGTAATTTTTCGTTCTCACAGTTCAGAAGATAGGCGATTGCTCTGCTTGCAAATTTGTTTGTTTTCACTGTATCCCAATCGGCAAGCAAAATGACCTCTGCCTTTCCGTTCTCAAAATCTAATGATATTTCGCCCCATTCGCCGTCGCAGTCTGCCTGATATTCGTAGATTGCGGCGGCGATTTTCTTTTTTCGCTTGGTCTTGGATTTCTGTTTTAGCCGGACTGCATGGATTGCGCCCTCGGCAACCAACAATTCCGTCAACTTGTCCACTGCTTTTCGGTAGGCTCGTTCTGCACCGCTGGCTGTACTGCCCTCAAACATAACCGCCAGTTCTTCAAAGGTGGGGCGGTCTTTCCATGAGCTGACACGCCCACAAGTCATGCAAATTGCTAACCGTTTTTCGAGCAAGGTCTGTTCCCGGTAATTCAGTTTCTCAAATGCCTGCTGCACCTTTTCTGCTTGTATGCCGTTCCAGAGGATATCGGTATAGTTCCAGCTATCGTCAAGGGCTACATCCTCGCCTATTTCCTCGCCATCCTCGTCTGTTACATAGAATGGCTGCTGATTGCGGATACCTCGCACAACTTTCAGATAGTCTTCGGCAAGAGCAAGATCACAGTTGTATTTCTTGGAAAATTCGTTGACCGCATCCTTGGTATTGTGGTACAGCCAAGCCATTGACCGCACCATTTTGTAATTGGTCAGAGAGGACACCGACCATTTTTCTTCACCCATGCGGAAACGGAGCATAGCATCCCGGATGAACGGGAAAATGTATGTAGCATACTCTGCACCCTTGGCAAGGTCATAGTCCATCAGCTTTTGGAGCATTTGCTCCCGGCAGGAGAGCTTTATATCTATAAATCGGTCTGTGTCATACAGATCGCCGCCATCCACACCGAGAAAGTCTTTGATGCGCTTGTTAAGCTGCGGCTCGTAGTGGTGTAGGAAGAATGAGAAATATATCAAATTCTTTTCCTGCAAGGCAGACAGGATATATTCGTTCAGACTGCCCACCGCTGGCGGCTCCGGTTCCAGTTGGAAGATGCGCTCTGCCACATAGGGAATGATGCCGTCACCGTGCGGATTGACATGATGTTTCGGTATGTATCCAGTCATATTCCATGTAAAATCATTCAGCATAGCGCACCTCCTTCCGGTTTACCATATCAGTATTTAGAACTTTCTTTGCAAATACACCATATCCACCAACTGTACACCACCTTCATATATTGGGTGGTCATAATTGTCTGTAAAGAAATTTGGTATTATGTGAGAACGGACAAAACCACATTTTTCATAGAATGGTATTGTCAGTGGACTATCGCCCGTTCCAACTTGCAGAACAGCATATTGTCCGCTGTATTTCTCGATGATAAAGTCAATCAAAGCTTTTGCATAGCCTTTGCCTTGATGTTCTGGAACTGTTGCAATGTTCTTAATTTCAAGCACACCATTTCTTTCGCCGGTTATGACACATTCGCTTTTAACTCCATTATCATCGAGGATATACATCCTGCCATTATCAAGATAGCAATCTACCATGTTTTCCTGCTCATCAGCCAATAACAGCAAATCCAGATATTCCTTTTTGTTTTCTGTAACCTCAATAATTTTCATTGTTTATACCTATAAGTTACTTTCAATGCTTCTTTTTTCAAAGCCGCCTGTCCCATCTCTTTTTCGTAATCACCTTTGGCATAGGCGACATTGCTCAGCGCTCGAAGCATTTTATCCTTTGCCAGCTTCTTCATAGCCTCCGCAAGATCAGCGTCCAGAGTACCACGCTTCACATAGCGGTTTATGGTGTTCAGCCGTTTCTCATAAATCTGTTTCACCGGATGATCGTCCGCAAGTTCTCGCTGTTCTCTACCTTTCAGATTACCGATCTGCCGGCAAGTGCGGTGCAGCTTGTCCCCCGGTGCATAGCCGCCGCAGTATTTGGTGTGCCTTGCGTTGGTGGTCAGAAACCACTTGCCGCAGATTTTGCATTTCTTCGGTGCATGACCAACACATAAGCCCTCAAAAAGATCAGACCGGAACATCCCTACAAAGGATACATAGTGCATCCGCTTGACCAGCTTTGCTACATCCTCGCTGGGACGAATGGCGGATACATACTGAACGGAATTGTTCAGGATAGACATCCAGGCATTGCCCTCTGTGATGGAAAACTCCGGCGGGAAATAATTGCCGAACATTCTGGCAAAGCCCTCTGCGGTGCGGTCAGCTTCGTTTCTGTCCGATTGTTCTGCAAAATCAAGCATCGCCGTTTGGTATTCCCCAAGGGAGTATGCCAGATGCCCAAACACAGCAGTATAACGTTGGAGTATGATTGCATCAGCATAGTTCGGAACTTCTTCGAAAGGCAAGGAATTGGTTGCGGCTTTTATAGCGAACTCCACATATTTCAGCGCATTGTCCGCAGTAAAAACCCTTTCTATCCGTTCCCTGTGCTTTGGTATATCCATATAGGAGAACGGCGGCGTTTTGCTGAGAATCTCTAACATTGTCAATGCAGCTTCCTTTGCCATAGGAAAGAGTGCAGAAGTATCCTGTCCGGCGTTTAATATTCCAAGCAGCAGATTGATTTTCTCGCATTGCTCGTTCATCCTTGAAATGGTATCCGCAGGGACATTCAGCGCATCACAGGCAAGCATGCCGACAGGGAATGTTTTGCCCTCATATATGACCGTATCCTGCCAGAAGTCCAATGTCATCAATTCTTGGTTCATGCTTACCCTCCTGTCCTGTTTTTTCATTTTTCTAATTATATCATGTAAATGTGAAGAAATCTACGTCCTCAGATAAGTTGTCCTGTTTTTTGAAACAGGATTGTCCTGTCATTAGCCTGTTTTTTGAAAAATCCGGCATAACCATAGTAGAAAGAGCCAAACACCTGCCAATCACGGTGGGTGTTTCGTGCTTTCTGAATACTATGAACGGAGGTTTTCTATGACATTCTATGAAACCATCAAGGCGGCAATCAGCGTAAAGCAAGCCGCCGAACACTACGGGCTGAAAGTAAACCGAAATGGTATGGCTTGCTGTCCATTCCACAACGACAGGCATCCGAGCTTGAAGCTGAATGAGGACTATTTTTTCTGCTTCGGCTGCGGAGCCAAAGGGGATGTGATCGACCTTGTGGCAAGGCTGTTCAATCTGAGCAGTTATGAAGCAGCGCAAAAGCTGGCTTTGGACTTCGGGCTTGACCCGAAACCGCCCACTGCCGCAGCTATGGTCAAGCCGAAGCGTCCCTATATCCGTCAGTTCCGGGAGGATGAAATGCTGTGCTTCCGGGTGCTGACGGATTATTTGCATCTGTTGGAAGATTGGAAAGTGCGCTATGCTCCCAAGACACCGGAAGATGCTCTGGATGACCGTTTTGTGGAAGCCTGCCAGATGCACTGCCATATCGAATATATGGCAGATGTGCTGACGGTGGGTGATCTGGAAGAACGGGTGGCATTGGTGGACAAGCTGATGCAGGACGGCAAAATTGCTTTTCTGCAAGAGTATACCGCACAAAAGAAAAAGGAGGTGGCGCACCATGCGAAGAACCGGAAAACGCCTGATATGAACTTGCCCATGTGGTTTGACGGGCAGAACATCAACGAAGCTCTGTTTTGTGAAGAATTTCTGCAAGAGCGCAGGATCATCTTCGCAAACGGAGCTTTTTTCACGCCCGATGGTCGAGTGACGGACGATCTTCCTCTGCGTGGGGAGATTTACGACAAGCTGAAATTCTGTGCCGTAAACAATATCCCCCGGAAGATCACCAACATTCTGGAAGTGCTGAAACTGGAAGCGCAAGTGCCGGACTTTCCACCGGAGCAGGATCGGATTCATTTGTCCAACGGTACGCTGCTATTGAACGGCACATTTACCGAGGGCAGACCGGCTATCGTGCGGAGCCGTTTGCCGGTTGCTTACAATCCCGATGCTACTGCGCCGGTGATCTGGCTGAACTTTCTGGATGGGTTGCTTTACGCCGAGGACATTCCAACTTTGCAGGAGTTTATCGGCTATTGCCTGATTCCCTCCAACAAGGGGCAGCGCATGATGGTGATTAAAGGCAACGGCGGCGAGGGTAAATCTCAAATCGGTGCGGTACTGTCTACCATCTTCGGCACGAATATGAAAGACGGCAGCATCGGCAAGATTTCTGAAAACCGCTTCGCCCGTGCCGATTTGGAACACATTCTCCTGTGCGTGGATGATGATATGCGGATGGAAGCTCTGCGCCAGACCAACTATGTAAAATCCATCGTGACAGCACAAGGCAAGATGGATTTGGAACGTAAAGGCAAGCAGAGTTATCAGGGCTGGATGTTCGCCCGATTGCTGGCATTCAGCAACGGTGATCTGCAAGCCTTGTATGACCGCAGCGACGGATTTTATCGCAGACAGCTTGTGCTGACCACCAAGGAAAAGCAGGTGGACAGAGCTGACGATCCTGATCTTGCAGAGAAGATGAAAGCTGAAGCCGAGGGTATCTTCCTGTGGGCATTTGAAGGCTTGCAGCGGCTTGTTGCCAACAACTTTAAGTTTACGGAGAGTGACCGCATCCGTGAAAATCGGGAAGCGGTCAAGCGTGACAACAACAATATCTTTGATTTCATGGAATCAGAGGGATATATCCGGCGCAAAGCGGATGCGTCCATCAGCTCCAAGGATTTCTATGAAATCTACCGGATGTGGTGCGAGGAAAACTCCCTTGCACCGCTGAAAGCCCGCAGCTTCAGCGACGCCATGATTGCCAATGCCAGAAAATTCAATCTGGAGCATTGCAACAACATCACCAACTCTGCCGGACGGCGGGTTTGGGGATTCATGGGAGTGGAAGCCATTGCACGACCTCATATAAATGGGTTTTACGGAGATTCGCCGTGTACGTACGTACCGGAGGCCATTCCGGAGGATGGCGGCAGGTCGAGTAAATCCCATTGCTGGTACGTATGTACGCAGCAAAAGAGCGTGAAACGCTTGTTATAGAAACAGCACACATCCTCTCGTTCGGGCTGTTTCTATGTCCACAGGCTTTTGAAAAAGTGTCTGTGGACACCGGCTGCAAGAGGAAGTTGACACAGAACAGCTTCATGCAGACGGGCTGACCCTGGGAAAAGGCGCAGACATTTTCGCCTTGGTCAGCAGAGGTCACCGCAGTGACCGCATTCCCCCTCGGGAGAGCCCTCGGAGAGCCCACGGCACTTTGCAGCCAGTATGGATGAAAGTGTCATAGTGGGTTATTACACTTTGAAAAAGTGCCGTTCTCCAGCCTTCCGCTGTTGCAAATCTCAAAGAAAGGAAAAATCCAATGGCAAGAAATGATGGAATAGACCGTACCGTAGCCAGAAATCAGGACTTGGAAACACCGGCTGATGTGGCGAAGGTACAGGAACACAATGAGCGTGAAAAGGACAGCTACAGCAATCAGGACATCGTGCCGGAACGCACTTCTCTGAACGTCCATTTCAAAGCACCCACGGACGATTATGTAAAAATGTTTGAGCAGATGGAACAAGACGGCGTGATCTCCACCAGAGGTCTGAAACCGGATGCCGTCAAATACGGTGAGTTGGTATTTGCTGTGAATTCCGCTTATTTCTACAATCATGGCGGCTATGAATTTGCGAAACAGTTTTATGCCGATGCCTACAAAGCTGCTGCGGAGATCGTAGGTGGTGAGCAGTATATCCTCTCCGCTGTGATGCACGCCGATGAGCGCAACCGAGCAATGTCCGAAGCTTTGGGCGAAGATGTGTACCACTACCACCTTCATGTGGTTTATATCCCGGTGGTGGAAAAGCAGATCCTTTGGTCGAAGCGATGCAAGGATGAAGCCCTCCGGGGAACCGTTAAGGAGGTCATCACACAGGTCAGCCGCAGTAAGAAATGGGAGTCCAAGCCGGTGCTTGGCGAGGACGGAAATCCCATGCTCAACGCAAAAGGGAAAAAGATTTTGAAGTCATCCTACAGTGTGTTGCAGGATGACTTTTTCAATTTCATGCGAAACGCCGGTTATACCGATGTGGAGCGTGGAGAACGTGGAAGCACCGAGGAACATCTGACTGTGACCCAGTTCAAGGTGCAGGCAGAACAGCAGCGGCTGGAAGCTGTGACCGGGCAGGTGGCACAGGCAGAACAGAATTTGGAGGATGCCAAAGCTGCCACAGCAAAACAGAAAAAGAAACTGGAATCTTTGCAAAAGGAAACCAAGGCGGCAAAGACCATTGCGCTGACAGTGCAGGACATTGAAGTAATGGCAAAAAAGCCACATTCGGAAACAATATCACGCTGACACCGGATGAATGCGACACACTCAAACGCTATGCGGTCAATGGCATTATCGCCAATGCTGACAACAAGCGTCTGAAAGAAAAACTGGCTTCCGCAGAAAAGACGGTTTCCATCTGGAAGCAGCGGTATGAAGCGGTAAACGAAAAATATATGGAACTCAAACAGAAAGCCCAACCCTTTCTGGATGCACTGGAAATCGCATCCGAAAAGGTTCGGGCTTTTATCAATTCTATCCTCATCAGAGGAAAGCAAACACAGGAACACGAACACCCTGCCCGGAAGCGTGGACAGGATATGGAACTTTGATGGAGGAATCGCCTATTGAAGAAATATTATGAGGAAGCGAAATATAATGCGGCATTTGACCGCTGTGTGGATGTTATGAGCCAGATGCTCCAGAAATATGGACATCAGGTTTTGGATAAATTGGAACAGGACGCACCGCAGGGAGTGGAGCATTCCGAGGAAAGTAATCAAGCGCAGCTTCTGACGGATAAGGCTGCATAAAATTTGCAATTTACACGTTGCGTATTCGCTATGGCTATGCTATAATGATTACGCAACGTGTATTTTTTTGCTTTTGTGGAGAAAAGACGGATGGATTGTAAAAACAGAATTATAAAGTTGCGTGAAAGCACAGGACTGAATCGGAAAGATTTTTGCAAGCTCGTCCATATTCCTTACCGGACTATGACTGAATGGGAATTGGACAACCGCCATGCACCGGATTATGTGCTGTGGCTTTTGGAGTATTATATCCGCAACGAGGGACTTATGGTAAAAGGAAGGAATGAGGGAGGTGGAGATTCTGAAAAAGAAACAACTTAAATGCTATCTTTATACAAGAGTGTCCACCTCGATGCAGGTTGACGGATACAGCTTGGATGCCCAGCGTGACAAGCTGCGGAAGTATGCGGCATACGAGGATATGATCGTTGCCGGGGAGTATTCTGACGAGGGCTTTTCCGGAAAGAACATTCAAGGGCGGCAGGAGTTTCAACGGATGCTGAATGACATCCAGGACGGCAAAGATGATGTTTCTTATGTGTTGGTCTTTAAGCTGTCCCGATTTGGCAGAAATGCAGCGGACGTTCTGAATTCTTTGCAACTCATGCAGGATTTCGGTGTCAATCTGATCTGCGTGGAGGATGGCATTGACAGCTCCAAGGATGCAGGAAAGCTGATGATCTCTGTGCTGTCTGCGGTGGCAGAGATTGAGCGAGAAAATATCCGCACACAGACAATGGCAGGACGTGAGCAAAAGGCTCGTGAGGGCAAATGGAACGGCGGTTTCGCTCCATATGGATACAAACTGGAAAATGGAAACCTTGTCATTGCAGAGGATGAAGTGGAAGTAATTCGTGTCATTTATGACCGCTACATTCACACTAATGAGGGTGTTGCAGGAGTTGCAAAATATCTGAACCGCAATGGTTATACTAAGAAACTAAGACAGAATAATACCATTCCGGGATTTTCAAGAGATTTTGTGAAAAATGTATTGTACAATCCTGTTTATATGGGAAAGATTGCTTACGGCAGACGAAGAACAGAAAAGAAACAGGGTACAAGAAACGAGATGCACGTGGTTGAGCAGTCGGAGTTCCCGGTTTATGAAGGACAACACGAAGCTATCATTTCCGAAGAGGATTGGTATCTGGCACAGGAAAAGCGCAAGATCAATTCTTTTAAGCGGGAAAAGGTTAACAATCCAGACCACGCACACATCCTGTCCGGTATCTTGAAATGCCCATGCTGCGGAAAGAGTATGTACGGCAATATCGCCAAGGCGCACAGCAAGGACAAGAAAACACGGTATTATTACTACTGCAAAAATACGGTAACACCTACCGGGCATGAGTGCAGTTTCCGTCTGAATATTGAGCAGACGGAAATCAACAAATTTGTGGCGAAGGTTATCTCCGCTATGGTCAACAATCCACGGTTTGTAGAAGCGATTCAGGCGAAAATCGGAACAGCAGTTGATACAGAAGATATGGAACGGCAGATTGCTGTCCTACAAGGGCGGCTAAAGCAAGCCTTTGGAACGAAAAGCCGCTTGGAGCGTCAGATGGATACCTTGGACATCAATGATGCCCACTATGACAGAAAGATTTTGGACTTGCAGCGCCGCTATGATGAGCAGTATGACACCATAGAGGAAATCGAAGTTCAGATTGGCGAATTGCAAAGTCAGATCCGCAGCATCCAGCAGGAGAAGATTTCCGGAGACAATATCTATCGCTTGTTGCTGGCATTTGATGAAGTCTACCATTCCGCAACGGAAGCGGAGCAGAAGGAGTTTATGAAGGCCTTTATCGAGCGAATTGAGATGTTCCCGGAGAAAAGGAAAGACGGAAGCTGGATAAAGAAGATCGTATTCAATTTTCCTGTGCCTGTTGATGGTGAGGAAGTGAAAGAACTTCCCTTGGAAACTGAAACAACTGTCGAGACGGTAGTTTTAATGTCAAAGGTGAACCCTAATAAGTAAATAAAGTGTAGAAAACAAAGGACTTTCTCAAGGACTATCGTTAAAAGGTATATGAAGTCATTGTGAAAGTCCTTTTTTAGTGCTCGAAAATAGTCGAGTGGGAATTGGTCTACTCGGTCGGGTTGACACTAGGGAATGGATAACAAAGATTTGAACCCTAGAGGGGTTCATTATGTATTCAACCTTATGTTGGCGTACAGGATATAGATATCCACGGAATTGCAAAACGATAGGACATCTTGATAAAACTCAAATTTCGTGATATAATATTATGACTAAGTTTGACTAGAATTAAATTGCCGGAAGAGTAGATTAAGGAGTGGATAAATGCAAATTAGTTATAAGCCTTTATGGCATACACTTTTGGAAAAGGGAATGTCTAAAGAAGATCTTAGAACAATGGCAAAACTATCAACAAATGCCATTGCGAATATGGGAAAGGATAAGAATGTAAGTATGTCAACCTTACTTAAAATATGTGAAACCCTTCAGTGTGATTTGGATGCTGTGGTGGAATTAAAAGGACTGGATTCAGTAAAGGAAACGGAAAGTGAGGAAACGGTGACTCGGTTTGATCATAAAACATATTCACCAAGACTGGTGTCATTGTTTTCTGGCTGCGGTGGAATGGACAAAGGATTTGAAGATGCAGGCTATTCTAGAGTATGGGCAAATGACTTTGATAAAGATGCCCAAGCGGTATTTAGACTCAATCTAGGCGAAATTGATGGAAGAGATATAACTACAGTACCTGTAGATGATATTCCGGATTGCGACATTCTAACTGCTGGATTTCCATGTCAGCCATTTTCAAACGCCGGCAATCGTAGGGGTGTTTATGACGAGAGAGGTGAATTGTATCTCGAGTGTTTGAGAATTATAGAACATAAGCAACCACGAGCAGTATTATTTGAAAATGTTAAAGGTTTGATGTCTTCCAAACACCAGAGCGGAAAAAAATTAATTGATGTAATTAAGGAGGACTTAGAAAGACTGGGCTATTTCGTCAATTACAAGGTTGTAAATGCATCAGATTATGGAGTTCCACAAAACAGAGAACGTATGATACTAGTAGCTTTGAGAAAAGATCTTGGAAAGACATTTGAATTTCCACCTGTTCAGAGCGATAAAAGTAAGCTAACGTTACGACATATTTTGGACATTCCTGCAGATGTACCAAATCAGACATTTTGGCCATATTCTCCTCAAGCACAAAATATGGTTGATCAGATTCCAGAAGGAGGTTCATGGAAGAGCATTCCATATGAGAACCTTTCCCCGAGATTCAAAAGAATTAGAGATGATATGAAAAGATATCATGCTCCAAATTTTTATAGACGCTTTAGTAGAGATGAAATAAACGGAACGATTACAGCATCTGCTCAGCCGGAAAACTGTGGAATAACACATCCAACAGAGAATCGACGATATACAATTCGAGAAATTGCACGAATTCAAACGTTCCCGGATGACTTTAAATTTATTGATAATACAACTAAAAATATAGTAGCAATGTATAAAGTAATAGGAAATGCTGTACCTTGTCATCTTGCAGAGGTAATAGCAAATGCTATTTACGAGCAAGCTTTTGAGGAGGAAAAATAAATGAATTATTACATAAAAAAAGACCAGGTTAGTGAATCAATAGAATACTTTAAAAATGCAGGATTTGATACCGATGATATGCTGTTCTTGTTTTTAATGGCTAAGCATATGGGAGTGAGTGCTTCTTACCCTGTAACATTCTTAAACAGTGCTTTAACTTCTGAGCAAAAGAAGGAAGAGTTAAATTCTTTATGGTTGCTTGGTGGATTATTTGATTCTGGAGAAATGTGTAGTTCAAAAGGAGTTATGTTCCCAACTGCCTTTAGAAAGTTGGCCTTTTATCAACCAGGAACTGAATTTAATAAAATTCCAGGAAGAATGAAAGATACCGTTGAAAAGAAGAATATTAATGTGACTATTTTTAACGATGTGGATTCAAAACTTACCCTTAGAAGTAATTATAAGGATTTGATTGATGACAAATATTTAAAGGGTCAAAAAATATCATTATCCAAATTAGCAGCTTGGATTTTCCGCTTTAGCTCATTTGAGTTTGATTCAATACCAAATGAGAAGCAGTTTTCAAGAGTATTGGATAAAGCAATCAAGAAGTATTTTAAAATAACAAAGAATGATTTCCTTTGGTTGTTCGAGGATGACCTCTCAAATTGTCGTTTAATTCCCGATGCAGACAGTATTACGGGGCAGGAAGTAAGAGAGCAGTTTGATTTTGACGCAACAAAGATGCCTGAAGTTAATGTGATTTCAGCACCTGAAGACGCCCAGGTTAGTATCTATGATAAGGATACGGTGGCACATTACTTGGCATTAAATGGAGATAATCCTAGCGACAGCGATATATATGATATTCTGATGAATAAGGAACAAATTGTGTTAACTGGAGTGCCAGGTGTCGGAAAATCAAGATATACAAAAAATCTTACAGAAAGTGGGAAATTTGTTGATAGCTTAACGATACAGTTTCATGCAAATTATTCATATGAAGATTTTATTGGTGCTGAAGTTCTTAAATCAGAAGTTGGAGGAACATACGTCACTACTAAACAAGGAGTGTTCTTAAAATATATTGAGAAGGTCAAGAGTGATCCGAATAAATCAAATAAATATTTGCTGGTGATTGACGAATTGAACCGTGGAAATATTGCAGAAATATTTGGAGAATCAATACTTGCTTTGGACAGAAATTATGAGGCGAGTTTGTCAAAAGAATATGAAGATGTAGGAACGCTCTCAATTCCACGCAACTTGTACATTGTGGCAACAATGAATACAAGTGATAGAAATATTGCTTTCTTGGATTTAGCTATAAGAAGAAGATTTGCATTCGTACCTCTTTTGCCAAACTATGACTTCTTATCAGAGGAAGTTGTATTCCAAGACTTTGATTTGGGAAATATTTTAAAACAGATTAATCAGAGAATTATTGACACTTTAAAAGACCCAGAGCTTATTTTAGGCCAGTCCTATTTTATCCCGAGGCAGATGAGTCGGGTAAATATATTTGGGAAGCCAATGATTTTAAAAACCAGTTTAATTTTGTCTTGTTACCAACATTAAGAGAATACAGCTTTAATAATGCGAGTGCCATTGGATCAATTGTCGGAGAAAACCTGTCCGATGGAATACAAGATTTAGATGATTTCATGGCTTCATTCTCTGCTGAATTTGGAGAATGAGGAGATGTGCTATGGAAATAATGGAGTCTGCTGAACAAAACATTATTACTGTTCAACCAGAAGAAATTGCTTTTTTTGAAGAGTTCACTAAAAAGTATGCGATTAGCTGGACCAGAGAAGAAAAACTGAACAATATCCTTCCTTTAAGTAAGTCGTATGTTGGTTATATAACAACTCCAACAAGAATTATATCTTTGAATCCTAAGTATCACGAAATTGGATTTGAACACATTATACGAATTTATCTTTATGTGTATGGGTACAGACCAACTGATAGTGCAGCGATTTTGGATGTTTCTGAGTCTGAAACAAGTGCTGATGTTGCATCAATGTTTATTAAGAATCTCAAAAGAAATATTCAAGAGGGAATTATACGTTCTTATCAAAAGACAGATATTAGAAGCGAGTCGTTGCAGGGTAAAGTTAATTATACTCGAACTTATACGAATGTACTTACTGGTAAAGGGAAACCAGTTATGAGTAGAGTATCAAAATTGTCGATTAAGAATAATATTAATTCGCTGATACTATCTGCATTAGAAAAATTAAAACATACGGACGAATATTTCTCAGACGCGGCACAGTTGGAAATGTATTTTTACGGAGCGGACAGAAATGTTCAAAATGGCAGTGCTTTACTTCAAGAAATAACTTTTAATTCCAATACTGCTAGATATAGGAGAACTTTAACGTATGCAGCAATGATTATTGATCAATTAACATACAGTGATAAGGGGTCTTCCGTTGGAACTGACAGTTTTTTGATTAACTTTGATAGGCTGTTTGAAGATTTTGTGGCTAAAGTCCTTAAAGAAATCCCAGAAAAACGTGAATTTACAACGTGGTCAGCTAAGAAAAGATTTGCAGATGTAATAGGTAGTACTGGCGTATATTCCGGAAGAGAATATCAACCGGACATCATATATAGGTATAAAGAGGAAGATGAAGCATTTGACTATATGCCATCGGCTTATGCTGTATTGGATGTAAAAAATAAAGCATATGGACAATTTAAAAATGCAGATATCTACCAGATTATGATGTATGCAAAATTGCTTCATAGTGAAAAAGCATTGTTGCTATACCCATCGTTCACCAATAGAAGAACGGAAACACTCTCGTTAAATTCCGAAATTTTCAATCCATCCTTAATATATGCTTGTTTTGTAAATATAGGTGATGAGAGTGGTGAAAAATTTCTGCAATCGATTCATGAGTTTGCAAATAATGTTGTATATACAATACAGGATATACAGCATTTGTAGAGAATGAGCTAAACTAAGGCTTGATCAGTGAGTTATGCAAGGATATATTTCTTTGAAATTTCAACAATTAACACTTGACTATATAAGGAGGTGATCTGGTTGAAGATAATACTTAATTACAAATCGTATTATGAAGCATTTAAACTCGGTGTTACAGACAACGGGTTTACGGATGTTGCCAGATTGCTTTTTTATCCAATATTTGAAGAAAAGACTATTCTTGACGAGAAATTAAATCCATACGATGTGGATAATGTTAACGCAAGTGCCTGGGGAAACGGATATAAAACAATTCCTAAGGAAATACAGGCAGCTGTTGGGAAGAATGAAATGCTCACGAAGATCATTGCATATTTCAACTCATCAGTAGTTCCGGTATTAAGCGATGCAATTGCCGATGAAATGTATGATGGGATGTAAAGGATATAATAAAAGTGGTAATAAGAACTTAGAAAGCGAGTCATATCACAGACTTGCCGATCCAAAGTTGAAGATACAAGTAGTGTCAATGCTTATTGATCTTGATGGAGATGAAATTGTTTTATCAAGAGAAATAGACTCATCAGATATTAATATCTCAAGTAGATCTGAAAAAGTTGAATCTGGAACATATACTGTAGGAAATCCAACTAAGAAAAAAGGTTCCATTAGCAGTGTATGGCTTAAGCTGATGGGGATTGATGATGAGGGGATATTCATTCATCAATATGCAAATGGCTCTGTACAGGCGTTAAAGTTCAGGACATTTGCACATGTACTTTTGGTAAATGAAGACCGAATCACATCTGGAAATAGCGTACTCAAAAAACAGATTGGATACACAAATAATATTCCGGTAGACGTGATCTCCTCATTATTGTACTTTAAGGATGAAATTAGTACAGAGAAACCTTCTAAAGATGGTGATGATGATAAAATTATCACAGCAAGAAAATCAGCCGTACAGATGATGTATGACAGGAGCTTAAGTGCATTAGCGGAGCAAGATTTTATTCGTTTAAAAGATCAGACTGACCAACGTAGTGCTGCAGAAATTGAACTCGAAATAAACGATTTATTGCAAGACATTGAAGCAGCAGAAAGTTCGCTTGACGAAGCGATCAGTAAGAATCAAGAGTTGACTACACTAATCATAGATATTGATGATAAGATTGCCGAAAGTAAGATGTTAAAAGATCGGTATGCATCTTTGAGGACGCAGTATGAGTCAGACATAAGGCGATTGACTTTTATTGCAGAGGGTGACTTACATCGTGACAGTATTCCTAAAATTTCTGTATGTCCATTCTGCAATGGTGAATTGCAAAAAGATAAATCGGAATCATGTATAGAGGCAGCTGAATTTGAGGTAGAGAAAATCTTCTTGAAAATCAAAGATTTAAGAGAGGCTGATTTATCTATTGATGAAGAAACCTCCAGGTTGCTTTTGCAAAAAATCCAAGAGTGGCTTGAAAAGGAAGGTCGGCATCAATTACAGTTTTTGCTTTTAGATTCCCCGATTTTGAGTTTAAAAGAAAAAGAAGAAAATATTGGTACTCAAAAAACCAGTAGCGGAATGAGAAATGGCCTTTTTAAATATTTTGTAGATCACAGAAATGATAGACAGACTATTGTTCTTGAAAATGAAATACCGAACATTGATTATGAAGACGCCAACTTAATTCATTTTTCGAGAGTGGAAGGCCAGGGAAGATTCGGTCTACTATCTCCTCTGATGTAGAGGTTATGGACTGTGATAATGACCATACACGAAGGATGCAAAAGGAAACCTAATCGTTGATAAGAAAGAAGCGAAGGTTGTGAAGCGTATCTTCCGAGAGTATTTGGAAGGGGCAAGCTTTAGAGATATCGCAATGGGACTGGAACGGGACCATATAAAAACCGGAGGGAAACGTTACAAATGGCATCAGAGTACGGTTCGAGGAATTCTTTCGAATGAGAAATACATCGGTGATGCCCTTTTGCAGAAGACCATCACAACAGATTTTATCGAAAAAACAAGAATTAAAAATGATGGAACGGTTCCTCAGTATTATGTAAAAAACAGTCAGGAAGCAATCATACCGAGGGATGTTTTTACACAGGTTCAAGAGGAAATGCTAAGACGAGCCAATATGACAAGTGGGAGAGATGGGCAGAAGCGAAGGATTTATTCCAGTCGATATGCACTCTCAAGTATTTGCACTTGCATGAAATGCGGGGATATTTATAGGCGAGTGGCTTGGAATAACAGGGGTAAAAAATCAATAGTATGGCGATGCTGCACAAGAGTGGAAAATGGACCATCGGGTTGCACAGCGCCGACAGTGCCGGAGGAAGAACTTCAACAGGCAGTTATCGATGCCATGAATGCTGTATTGGAAAGTTCCAAGGATGTGATAGCTATATTGGAAGAGAATATTCTGGAAGTTATCAGCCAAGATAATTCTGATGAAATTGAGAAAATTAACAAGACCATTGCAGAAAAGCAGAAGGAACTCTTGGAATTGGTACACGGCAAAAAAGACTATTCGAAATGTGCCAATGAAATGGAAGAACTTAGGCAGAACAAACAGCTGCTTTTGGTAAAGCATGCTCAGACCGAAGGCACCAGACAACGAATCAATGAACTTGCTGCCTATGTTAAAACGCAGGATACGCGGATAACCGAGTATGATGATAAGCTAGTTAGGAAGTACATCGATCAGATAAAGATTTATGACGATAAGTTTGTGGTCTGCTTTAAGGCAAAGATGGAAATCAATGTTTTAAGATAAAATATAAAGAAATTAGTAGCGTCCAGACGGAAGTCTGGACGTTTTAATTTGCAAATAATAAAATTATATGAATAATAATTTAAAAATAATTGTGATATATTGACATACATAGTCGAAATATGTATAATAAAATAAAAATGTACGATAAGGAGAAAAATTATGGCTGAATCTAAGCATGATAAATTTATAAGAGTTGCTGAAGCTAGAACAAATAAAATTATTGATATGATTCGACTTTTAAGTAACTGCTCTAATACCGCAACATATGAATACACTGATGAAGACGTAAAAAAGATTTTCTCTGCACTAGAATCAGAATTAAAAACTTGCAAAAGCAAGTATCAGGATAATAGCAATAAAGAAAGCAAATTTACGTTGAGGTGATTTAGATGACTATTGAATGGAAATTTCCGCATAATGGATTTGGACAAGTGCGTGGAGTATCGGACGCAGGCATTGAAACCTTTACAGGAACAGAGATACAGTCGCTTGCAAGAGAAATTTGTCAAAACTCATTAGATGCAGCGGTGGAAGGCAGTAATGCGACCATCAAAGTTGATTTTGAACAGTATAGAATTCCTTCTTCTGATATTCCTGGATATGAGCAGTACGCTTCTAAAATTCAGAAGGCTTATGATTATTGGTCGAAAAAGAATAGTGAAAAGACCATTAAGGTACTGACAAAGGCATTAAATGCAATTAAGAAGCCTACTACAGTTGTTTTACGAATTAGCGATTTCAACACAACTGGACTTAGCCATCCGTATGAGGATAGTGACGAAGGCTGGAATGCATTGACAAAACTCGATGGTGGTGCGACAAAAACGGGTGATAAAGCCGGAGCATTTGGAATAGGAAAGAACGCACCATTTACAAATTCGGATTATAGATTAGTCTTTTATAGAACTCTAAATGAAGATCAAGAGACTGCTGCACAGGGAATGTCACGCTTTATATCCTTTCCAGAAGATTTAAGCAATAGTATGAATACGATGACAACTGGAATTGGTTACTACGGAAATCCGGAAGGTAATTTACCTGTTGATTCTATCAGTGAGTTAGAAAAATTATATCAGAGATCTGAGATTGGTACAGATGTTTTTGTGTACGGATTTAATGCAGGACATGAATGGAATAGCGATGTAATTAACGAGGTTCTAGAAAATTTCTTAATGTCTATTCACAAGAATTTATTAAGTGTTACAGTTGACAATAAAACCATCGATAATTCTACGCTTGCAGGATATCTCAGTACTTATAATACAAAAATAAAGAATGCATATTGGTACTACCAAGTGCTTGTTCGACCTGAAACAAAAGTGTTCAAAAAGGACTTTCACGGGATGGGAACTCTAAAACTTAGCGTTCTAGTCGATCCTTCGGAGAAATTAAATAGAAAAATTCTCATCACTAGATCTTCCGGAATGAAATTATTTGCATTGGGTAATATGTCGAGAATTATTTCATTTTCTGGTGTGCTTGAAATGGAAGGTAAAGAGCTTAATGAATTCTTTAGAGAAATGGAAACGCCAGCACATGATAAGTGGTTGCCAAGCAGACATTCAACAAATGTGCCGCTTGCAAAAGAATATAACAATGAGCTAAAGGATTGGATAAGAGACTGTATTCAAACGTTGGGCGAACATTCCAGTGACGATGAAATTGAAGTTGCAGGTTTGGCTGGTGTTCTTCAGAAGGAATCAGATAAGACTAATCAGCGTGGAGATGATAGCAATAAAGAAAGTCTTCAAGATACGATTGGTTCCATTACAATTCAGCCCCGAACATCAAAAACAAAGCCAAAGGGTTTATTTTACGGAAGTGATGGAAATGGAAAGTCGAAAAACACGGATACGGAAGGAACCATCGGTTCTGATGGAGGCGATCCAACGACTCGAAATTTAGGTGGAACTAGACATAGGAGTAAAAGGATTCTCATAAAGGAAGAGCGGAACAAGGTGGACATGATACCGTACATAAAAGATATGGTGGAGATATAAACCAAGAACTTAAGAATGTTAGAGTTATAAAAACTTCAAGAACTACCTATAGAGTTTCCTTTATTTTGCCACGAGATATTCGTGCAGGGCATGTTGAGATTGTTACAGTTGGTGAAAATGGTAAATCAAATCGACTGGCCATCCATTCCGCATCAGAGTTGATGGGGTGCACAGGAATAAAGAAGAGTTCGGAAGGTGTAAGTTTTTCTAGTATGAAGGGAAACGAAAAAGTCCAGTTTGAAATCGCTTTGCTTGATAACCGGGATTATGCGATGGAGGTGAATGTATATGAACATAACTAAAAGATTATATACATATCCAGTTCTAAGCGAAGAAAGAGATGATTACAATGATTCTGTCTTTGATGCAGATGTGCAGTATAAAATGAATGGTGTTAATAATCTGTTGTTTGATTTCGATATAGAAATGGATAACAAAGAACTTCAGAAAATGATTCTGGAAGGTGATGCTGAATACGTGGTTCATATTGAATGTGCAAACACATCATATAGAACTACGATTCATGATATTTCAAATCACGTAAGTAAAGAAATTTCGATTGGAAGAATCAACGGAAGAATAGAAATTATCGTTTTAATAGTGACAAAAAAAGATGTTAATCATTTTGTGAACTCTAATTGGAACGAGGACTATCAAGGTCTGTCATTTGAACTTGCAAGGGGAAGTATTCTTGCATATAAAAATATACCTGCAATTGATATTGTAAAGAATTACGAGGAATTTAACAATGCAAGTTCTATTTTTAAGGTGTATAAGCGATTAACAACGGAGTCAAAGCCTATGGAGGTGGAACTGTCAACTGCTCAAATTGGTATTGGTTTGGGATTAGAGGAGTATGAGATTTATTCTCGGTTCTGTGACAAAGAAGAATTCCAACCAATATTGAACTCCATGATGGTTTTCCCTGCTTTGGTATATGTTTTTGAAGAATTAAAGCAGGAGAATGGTATTGAAAATTACGCAGGTACAAATTGGTATATTTCTTTATCAAAGGCCTATGAGAAACGTGGAGTAGACTTGGAAAATGAGCTGTTATATTCTGATAAGACTTCTGTGCAGTTAGCACAGGAAGCAATGGAATTACCGTTGAATGCTGCATTGAGAAAATTTGCAGATTTGTTTGAAACTGGTGAGGAAGAGGAGGATGCCTGAATGAAATTATATTTTATGAAAAAAGAAGCACTGGACATCCTTAAATCAAACCTCGATATGGTTTACAACATGTATTTCACGGAAAAGGATAATAAATGGCTTTGGAAGGTCTGTGGAGGAGATCCATTTGTCGAATTTAAGGAGATACAAGATTTCCAGTTGGCACCGATTGATTCTGATATGTCAAAAGGTGAAGTTGAGTTTGCAAACTGTAAGATTATATATCAACACTTGTCATTTTTGACAGAGTCACAGGCTTGTGATGAAAGACTGTGGGCGGGTCTATGCCATTCGGTTTATTACGATTACCTTAGAAAAAGATGGGATTATGATACAAAATCACCTAAAACTCAGAAGGAGGCTGTATCAAATATAAAATCGAGATTTTTCTTTTCTGGTGGTACAAGAGCCGGATTATTTAGAAATTCCATAGCCAAGTGTTGGTGGGTTGGAAGAAATACCTATGATCCAAGCAATGTAACAAATCCATTTGAAAAATTGGATATTATAGGTAGTAACGATATTAGTAGTAAAATTTCCGATATTTTTTACAGTAATAATTTCTCTGCGAATCCGGTTATTTTGAATGGTATCGTTAAAGCATTCAAAAACTTCAAAGAGGAAAACACACAGCTTTCCCTCAAGGAACATATAAGACCATCATTGCAATTCTTGAATGCAGTAGGCGGTGGAGTTGTTTTAGATTGTCTTGATGAGGATGAGATTGCCGATATGCTCATTGATAATATTTATGGTATTTTACAAGGTGATGAGCAGGGTGTAGAGATTGAAGAGGAATCTGAAGAGTATGAAGATATGGATGTTGATGGCAATGACATATCAGAAGAAGAAAACTCTGAAGATAGTGTTGAAGAAGAGTATATAGTTATTGGTCAAAAAGTCAATGTTCGTATTAAGGAAACCGATGAAGCAAAAACGATACTGGTAAATTATCTTCCGAATTCCACAAAGATTCCGCCATTGGCAAAAAGCCTTTTAGGCTGCTGGATTGGAGATGAGGTTCCTTTCCAAGGAAAGACATATATTATAGAAGCAATTCAAAAGTAAAGGAGATATGAATGGCTAAAATGATAACTGAGCAGCAAGTAAAAGATGCTTTGCAAATTGATTCATTTAGGAATCTATCAAAAGAAAAAATCATGGAATTTGCTTCTTTAATCCCTAATATGGATAAAGATGTTGCAATAAGCATTATTAATCAGTTTCCAGCTTATGCTGAGTCTAGCAGAAAAATGGTAGAGCAGTTTAAAAATGTATGTGATGCAGCACTGGAGAATAATAAGGATAGTCAAAAGGATGCAATCCTGGCATACCGCAAAATTCTTGATGATTTAGGGGAAGTATTAAAAAAAGAGGAACTTACTCCTGAGGAAAGAAATCGTATAACAGAGAAAATGCTTGAGGTTGCAGATCGTATATCTGCAAAAGATACTGAAAATAAGCAGTTTATAGATAATCTTGTTAAATATGGAACTCAGTTAACAGCAGGTGCTCTTTTATTGGGAGCAGTTATTTTAGGAGTAAATGTGAAAGGCATTAATCTTCCTAAATTAAAAAAATAGGAATATCTAGCATTTACACCTTTTAACGATAGCTTTGACCTATCGTTAAAAGGTGTGTACGTAACAAGTGTGAGAAACTTGTATGACTATATCCTGATTGACTGCAATTCCAGCCTTGGCATGGTGACAATGAATGCCCTGACTGCGGCTGATTCGGTCATCATACCGATAGAAGCAGCGTACCTTTCCGTAAAGGGGTTGCAACAGCTTATCACTACCCTTGGCAGGACAAAGAAATATCTGAATCCGAATCTTGGGATAGAGGGAATCGTTTTCACAAAGATGGTTGGACGTACCAATTACGCAAAGGAAATCAAGTCCATGGTGGAAGAAATCTATGGCAAAAATGTCCGTGTGTTTGGTGCGGTTATCCCACATTCTGTGAGAGCGGCAGAGACTTCCGCAGAGGGTGTGAGTATATTCAAGCATGACCCAAACGAAAGAGTCCGAATAGAAGCACCAGAGATGTTTCGGGTGTTAGGAAAACGAACGCCTGAGCTTGTGCGACCATATTTAGAAAAATTAGAATATATAGCAACGCACGATGAGGTTAGTGTAGTTCGTATTCACGCCAAAGGGGCAATTAGAGCTATATTATCTAAAACCATCAAAGAGCCAGACGCTAAGACGCAGAATAAACAAGTGAGATAACTCATAGCTCATTGGCTCTTTCATTTCTGGCTATTCGGCTTAATTACAGTTTTCATGCATATTAGTGGAAAGTTTAAAGAAACGGACTTTGAAAGTGCAAAAGTGGACATTGAGAATGCAGAAGAGGACATTGAAAGTCAAAAAGCGGACATTCGAAACAAATTACTTGCTTTTTCAGATATGATTTCAGAAAAAACAATAAATCACACTTTTGAACTGTTTTCAAAATGTGGAAAAGAAGAATATTTCGGCAGAACGATTGTAGAAGATATTACCGGGATAAAATCAACAAGAGCATCCGAGCTGATAAAACTGTTGGTTGATAGTAAGGTAATCGTATCCGTAACCGGACATGGAAGAGGGAAATACCGATTTCAATTATAGTGAACGTTAAAGGAGTGTTATATAGGAAGTGGCATGGTGATTCGATAGGGAATGGAGGTACAGACTTGAAAGTACAGGAGGGATACCAACTTGGCAGCATTGTTCGCAGAGATTTTTGCCCTGCGTTACAAATAGATGCAGATTCCGAGCAGGTTGTAACTTCAATGCTGAATCAGAATTTTGTCCCCATCGTTGATGGCCGGAATGCTCTATGCGGGATTCTGACAAGGAAACGGCTGATTGAATTTCTGGCACAAGCTCGTGATAAAAAAGAATAAGTCCTGCATCTTTAGACGGTCTTAATACAGATGCGCATTCTCTTTTACTTTCTTTACTCCCTTTGATTTATAATTAAGGGCACATAAAGGGGTATAAAGGAGGATTGCAGTTATGGGAGTAGTGTTGTTAAAAAGGAAGTTGACTTCGTTTCAAATTATCATCCTCGGGTTTTCCGGTGTGATCCTTTTCGGCACCTTCCTTTTAATGTTGCCGTTTTCCAGCCGAAGCGGACTGGCAACGCCTTTCTCGGATGCATTGTTTACTTCTACCTCAGCAGTTTGTGTAACTGGACTCATTATACATGATACGGCAACATATTGGTCGACCTTCGGCCAGTTTGTAATTTTACTGCTGATTCAGATTGGAGGCATGGGGGTTATTACCATAGCCGCATCTTTTGCAATGATTTCCGGTCGGAAGATTTCTTTGATGCAGCGCTGTACCATGCAGGAGGCGATTTCAGCGCCAAAGGTAGGGGGAATCGTTCGCTTGACTGGCTTTATCGTCAGGGTGACACTGGTGATGGAACTGCTGTGTGCAGCCGTGATGGCGCCGGTGTTTTGCCGTGATTTCGGGAAAAAGGGACTTTGGATGGCACTGTTTCATTCCGTGTCCGCTTTTTGTAACGCAGGCTTTGATCTATTGGGTGTGCGCACTCCCTTTTCCTCCCTGACCAGCTATGCAGCAAATCCAGTCATAAACTTTACGATTATGTTCTTAATTGTGTTTGGAGGCATTGGCTTTCTGACTTGGGATGATATTCGAACAAATCGATTGCATTTGCACAAATATCGGATGCAGAGTAAGGTGATTCTTTGTACCACAGCGGTTTTATTGATCGTTCCGGCAATGTACTTTTATTTTTTTGAGTTTGCTGATCTTACCCGAAAGGAACGGCTTTTATCTTCTCTTTTTCAAGCTGTAACACCACGAACAGCTGGCTTTAATACGGTGGAATTAACTGATTTGAGTGAGGCGGGACAATTTATCACCATTGCGCTGATGCTGATCGGCGGTAGTCCCGGGTCTACCGCAGGCGGTTTGAAAACAACAACCATTGCTGTTTTGCTTACTACTGCGATTTCTACCTTTCGGCGCAGAGAAAATGCCAACCTCTTTGGACGTCGCATTGATGATGATGTCGTAAAAAATGCAGCGACAATTTCACTTATGTATATCACGTTATGTTGTACCGGTGGCCTTATCATCAGCGTTTCCGAAGGACTTCCCATGCTTACCTGCCTTTTTGAAACTGCCTCAGCTGTTGGTACAGTCGGCCTGTCCCTGGGAATTACGCCGGAACTGAATCTGCTCTCACGGAGTGTTTTGATTCTGCTGATGTTTTTTGGACGAGTCGGTGGCCTTACATTAATTTTTGCGGCCTTGTCCAGTGCACAAAAGAAAGTTTCAAAACTACCAAAGGAAAAAATAACAGTAGGATAAAGGAGACATTATGAAATCAATTCTTCTAATTGGTCTGGGGCGATTTGGAAAGCATATTGCCCTGCACTTAAATCATTTGGGTCATCAAGTGATGGCGGTAGATACTTCGGAGGAACGTGTAGAGGCTGTTCTGCCCCTTGTTACCAATGCACAGATTGGAGACAGTACGAATGCCGATTTTTTGGAATCTCTCGGTGTTCGCAACTATGATGTATGCATTGTGGCCATCGGCAACAACTTTCAAAGTTCATTGGAAACAACTTCTCTGCTCAGTGAATTAGGAGCGAGGTTTGTAGTTTCCAGAGCTGCAACTGACGTTCAGGAAAAATTTTTGCTGCGTAACGGTGCAAATGAAGTAGTCTACCCGGAAAAACAGCTCGCAAAGTGGACAGCAATCCGTTACAGTGCGGATCACATTCTCGATTACATAGAACTGGATGAAAATCATGCCATGTTTGAGATTCCCATTCCCAAAGATTGGGCGGACCATTCGATTGGAGAGCTTGATATTCGTAAAAAATTTAATATTAACATTATGGGAATCAAGAAAAGCGGCAAGCTGGAGTTATCTATTTCTTCAGACACAGTGCTGAAAGCAGGAGATACCATGTTGGCGTTGGGAAGTAACAGAAATTTGCAAAAGTGCTTTCATACTTGATTTTAAGAAAAATCAAAGGAATTGGGGGGTGAATCCATGCAGGATGTTATTTTACTTGTAAGTACATCAGCCATATTTATTTTTGGGTATTTTCTGATGAATAAACTGGATGTTTTTCTGGAAAACAATTTTGAGCCGATTACCCAGAATCAAATCACACAAATAGCACTATGGAGGGATTCCAAAAAATCACCTGCCGTCGATTTTTTCATTGGATGCCTGAACAAATTTGCCGTGGATCAGTCGCAGATGTAGGTTTTGACGTTGTGTGTTATAATATTGAAAAAGGAAATCGCTTTTACTTGAGTGACAGATAGGAGGGTTAAAATGGAACTGCCAAGACAAGATTCGGATCAGCTTCTTCGTGCGATCCGTAACGATGCATCCACTAAGAAAAGCGGAAAACTCAAAATCTTTTTCGGTTATGCCGCAGGTGTCGGAAAGACCTATGCCATGCTTCAGGCGGCTCATCAGGCTAAGGAGCGTGGCATCGATGTGGTTGCTGGATACATAGAACCCCATGCCCGACCCCAGACGATGGCACTTCTGGACGGCTTGGAGCAGCTTCCTGTGAAACAAGTTGCTTACGAAGGAATGGCCCTTCGTGAATTTGATATTGATGCTGCGCTCAAGCGAAATCCCCAGCTCATACTGGTGGATGAGTTGGCCCATACCAACGCCGAAAGCAGTCGGCACACGAAGCGGTATCAGGATGTTCAGGAACTGCTAAATACTGGAATTGATGTCTATACGACTGTAAATGTCCAACATATTGAGAGTCTCAACGATACGGTAGCCTCTATCACCGGAATTCTTGTGCGGGAGCGCATTCCGGATTCCACCTTTGATCAAGCAGATCAGGTAGAACTGGTGGATATTGAGCCTGCGGAGTTGCTGGAACGACTGGCAAGTGGAAATGTGTACCGGGAAGATCAGGCGCAGCGGGCAACAGTTAATTTTTTCACGCTGGAAAATCTCACCGCATTGCGGGAAATCGCCCTCCGTCGGTGCGCTGACCGGGTGAACTTGCTGACGGAAAGCGCCAGAGTACAGAGCCGAGGCGATTACCATACAGACGAGCGCATTCTGGCATGTCTTTCCTCGTCGCCATCCAACGCAAAAATTATTCGGACTGCTGCAAGGATGGCAAGAGCCTTTCGGGGAACATTTACCGCTCTTTATGTGGAAACGCCAAATACAGCGGCGATGAGTGACGATGATAAAAAGCGTTTGCAGGATAATAAGCGTCTGGCCCAGCAACTTGGCGCTGCGATTGAGACAAGTTATGGCGATGACGTGCCTTATCAGATTGCGGAATTTGCCCGTCTTTCCGGCATCTCAAAAATCGTAATTGGACGAAGTACCATTGCACGAAAGAATATTTTCAGCAAGCCCACCTTGACGGAACGCCTGATTTCCAGCGTACCTAATCTGGATATTCATGTGATACCGGATGCCAGCACAGGAACCAGCTATCAGGAAAAAAAGAGTAAGGTGCAGGTAGATGCGATGCCCCTGCGTGATGTTCTGAAGAGTATAGCTGTATTGCTGGTAGCTACACTGATTGGCTGTGGCTTTGACGCTCTTGGGTTCACGGAGAGTAATATTATCGCAGTTTATATATTAGGCGTACTTGTGACCGCTGTAATCACAACCAACCGACTGTGCGGGATTCTGACCTCGGTTGTCAGTGTGCTGGTTTTCAATTTCTTTTTTACCACTCCGAGACTGACATTCCATTTTGACGATCCGAACTATATTATTACCTTTACCATTATGTTTATAGTAACACTGCTTTCCGGATCTCTCGCTACCCGGCTGAAAGAAAATGCGAAACAATCTGCCCATACAGCTTACCGTACAAAGATTCTTTTTGAAACCAACCAGCTTCTGCAAAAAGAGCAGGATGAGAATGCGGTAATCACCGCTACGGCAGGGCAGCTCATGAAGCTGCTGAAAAAAGATATTGTCGTCTACCTGTCTGATGGTAAAGAACTTGCCACCCCTAACGTTTTTCGTGCTGTTAATAGCATTCAGGAAGATTTAATTTCTGAGAACGAGAAAGCAGTCGCCGATTGGGCCTCCGAAACAATAAACACGCCGGTGCCACAACAGATACATTATCCAGTGCAAAGTGTTTATACCTTGCGATTCGGGTTAACCAGAATGTATATGGAGTAGCTGGTATTGCTGTGAACGGTACTCCATTGGACTCTTTTGAAAATAGCGTGCTTCTTTCCATTCTTGGCGAGTGCGCATTGGCGCTGGAAAACATCAAAAATGCCAAGGAGAAGGAGGAAGCGGCTGTCCTGGCACAAAATGAACAACTTCGTGCCAACCTGCTGCGGGCAATCTCCCATGATCTTCGGACGCCTTTGACAGCGATTTCCGGCAGCGCAGACAATTTGCTTGCAAATTATAAAAAAATGGACGATGCACTACGGGAGCAGACCTTTACTGATATTTATGACGATTCCATGTGGCTAATCAATCTGGTTGAAAATTTGTTAGCAGTCACACGAATTGAGGGCGGACAGGTCAATCTAACTTGGAGTATCGAACTCATGGATGAGGTCGTTTCTGAAGCGCTGAAGCACATCAACAGAAAAAGTAAAGAACACACCATTCGTGTGACCAGCGGTAAAGACTTTATCCTTGCCCACATTGACGCGAAGCTGATCGTTCAGGTGATTATCAATTTGGTTGACAACGCCATCAAATATACCCCTGTCGGTTCAGTAATTGAAATACACACCGATCAAAAAGAGCAATGGGTCACGGTTTCCGTTTCCGACAACGGCCCTGGGATTCCCGATGAGCAGAAACCCCGTATTTTCGATATGTTTTATAGTGGGGCCAATAAAGTGGTCGACAGCCGCAGAAGCCTTGGATTGGGGCTGTCCCTCTGTAAGTCCATTGTGACCGCCCACGGCGGCACGATTTCCGTATCAGACAATCAGCCAAATGGCACTGTTTTTAAATTTACATTACCTGCAGAGGAGGTAGAACTTCATGAATAAACCTTTGATATTAGTGGTTGAGGATGACCCGTCTGTACGAAATCTCATTACGACCACTTTAAAAACAAATGATTATCGTTATGTGGTAGCACCTAATGGCTCGGCAGCCATTATGGAGGCCACATCGCACAATCCTGAAATCATCTTACTGGATTTGGGCTTGCCGGATATGGATGGCATTCAAGTCATTCAAACGGTTCGCTCTTGGTCCAATGTTCCGATTATTGTAATCAGCGCCCGAAGCGAGGATAACGATAAAATCAAGGCGCTGGATGCCGGAGCGGACGATTATTTGACAAAGCCCTTTTCGGTAGAAGAACTGCTGGCACGACTTCGGGTGACGCAGCGAAGACTCTCTCTGATGACGGCAGAGATGTTTACTGCCAGTTCTGTATTTGTGAATGGTAAGTTGAAAGTGGATTATGCCGGGGGATGCGCTTATCTGGATGAAAACGAACTTCACCTGACACCCATTGAGTATAAGCTGTTGTGTCTGCTGTCCAAGAATGTCGGCAAGGTACTGACCCATACCTTTATCACACAAAATATCTGGGGCCGCAGTTGGGATAACGATGTGGCTTCGCTGCGGGTATTTATGGCAACATTGCGAAAAAAACTGGAGCCAACAGAGGAGTCTCCACAATATATTCAAACACATATTGGTGTGGGCTACCGCATGATGAAAATAGAATAACGCTATGAGGACGGCCAGTGTTCTCTATGAAAAATAGACGATTGAGTTTTGGATTGCCCTAATCATTTTTTGATTTTTAGGAATAAGCACTCCAAACACAAAACCGTTGCTATTTAACAGCGATGATTTGCGCTTGAGATGTCGTGGCGGTTGAAACCAAACATTTCTGCCGCCTTCCTCCTCCGGGCAAGTATAACATTGCATCGGCATTATCGTTCCATGTAATTCAGTATAATAATGGCTGTTCTTGGCGCGCCAGTTTTCCCTCACGGAAATCTGGCGTTTTTTGTTGCCATTTTTTCGGAGGTGACCCGGTTGCCTGCCGGTGTCGGTCTCCGCCTCCATTCGATTCACCCGTCAATCACCCGTGAATCGAAATGGAGGTACATAATGAAGAAAATTAACCTTCGGGAACTTTATCCTGATGTTTATACAAGTAGGAGAAGAAGTTTATATCAGTATGATAAATAAAGCTGAAAAATATTGTTGGTTTATGACTCCATATCTAATCATAACAGATGAAATGACGCATGAAAAATAAATTTTGTTGAGGTTAAATTGAGATTGACTTTGTATTGTATAAGTATGAAATAAAAAGGAATCAGGTGATGTACAATGATAAAGCATAAAATATGTAAAATCCTTCTTGTTATACTGACAATTTTTTTATGTGTGGCTTTTTATGAATTGCTCGGAATCTGCGTTGCATATAAAAAGCAGCCGGAAGTGTCCAATACAACCAAAAAAGAAACAAAAAATGGGTCATGGAACGAATGCAGTGAAAATACAGAACGGGCAGTAATCATAGAAAAGAATCCAGAAGCGCTTTTACAAAGAGTGCGTTTGATCAAGAATGCAAAAAAGGAAATTATTCTTTCTACTTTTGCATTTCAATCCGATGAAAGTGGAAAATTGATTTTAGGAGCACTGCATGATGCGGCAGACAGAGGTGTACATATTCGTCTGTTAGTAGATGGAATGGAGAGCTGGATTGATATGGAAGGAAATCCGTATTTCTATGGATTATCTTCCCATGAGAATGTTGAAATTAAACTGTATAATAAGGCCAATCCGTTGAAACCGTGGAAAATGATGGGTAGAATGCATGATAAATATTTGATTGCAGATGGAAAGAGATATATTCTTGGGGGAAGAAATATACACAATTATTTCCTGGGTGATTTTCCGGGACATAAGAACTATGACAGAGACGTGTTAGTGGTTTGCGATGAACCTGAGAAAGAAAATTCAGTTAACCAGTTGTCAGAGTATTTTGAAACCATATGGAATCAGGAAGACAGTGGTTATTTTCATAACAATAAAAAACTGGCAAATAGAAAATCTGTAAAGAACGCAGTTTTAGAGCTGCAGAACAGCTATCAGAAATATTTTGAGGAGAATAAGGAAAGAATCTGCGAGACCGATTATACGGACGAAACTTTTGAGACAGAAAAGATTACATTAGTGTCAAATCCTATTCACACAGGTTCCAAAGAACCAGTAGTGTGGTATCAGTTGGGAGAATTGATGAAAAATGCAAAAAATCGTGTGAAGATCCACACGCCATATATTATCTGTAATGATATGATGTATAATACATGGGAGGAGATTGCAGAGAACGTTTCAGATTTTTCTATCATGACAAATTCAGTTGCGAATAATAGGAATCCATTTGGGTCTGCCGATTATGCGAAAAACAGAAATAGAATCTTAAGTACAGGAATTAATATCTGGGAATATGAAGGCGGTTATTCATACCACGGAAAAAGTATTCTGATTGACGATGATCTGTCTGTAATAGGTTCCTTTAATATGGACATGAGAAGTGCATATTTGGATACGGAACTGATGCTTGTAATACGCAGTAAAGATATTAATAAACAGTTGGAAGAGGGCATGATGGAATATGAGAAAGTGTCCCGCCAGATATTAGAAGGTGGAACTTATAATGATCCATATCATGTAGAGCCAATCGAATTAACAAAGAAACGTCAGAGAAAAATATTTTTGGTACAGCATCTGCTTGGATGGGCAAGGTATCTGTTTTAATAAGGAGGAAGGAAAACGTGTTTCAAATATTGATTGTAGAAGATGATAAAGAATTAAGCCAGCTATTCCAAAAAGTGCTTGAGAAGAATGGATATCAAGTCAAAAGTGCATCGGATGGAGCACAGGCATTAGAAGTATTGGATAAGGAATATATTGATCTGATCATTTCTGATATTATGATGCCGGTTATGGATGGCTATGAACTGGTGTCAGAACTTCGTTCAGCAGGATATCAGATACCAGTGCTTATGATCACTGCGAAAGGTTCCTTTGATGATATGCGTCAGGGATTTTTTTCGGGAAGTGATGATTATATGGTAAAACCGGTAAATGTGAATGAAATGGTTTTAAGAGTCGGAGCACTGCTTCGCCGTGCACAGATATTGAATGAACACAAAATTGTGATCGGTTCAACAGAGTTTGATTATGATGCAATGACGGTTACAACTGATAAGGAAAGTCTTGTTTTACCTAAAAAACAATTCCTGCTTTTATATAAGCTTGCAGCTTCGCCAGGCAGAACATTTACAAAACAACAGTTGATGGATGAAGTATGGGGGTACGAGACGGAGGCAGACCCACATACAATAGAGGTACATATAGGAAGACTCAGAGAGCGTTTTAAAGATAACCCGGATTTTGAAATCGTAACAATGCGTGGAATTGGATACAAGGTGGTGAAAAAATAATGGAACAAAAGAAAAAAAAAGGATTGCGGATCCGATCCTGTCTGACTGGTGCAATCTGGCTGGCACTTGTATTTTCAACAGTCATATCTGCTTTATTATTTGCTTTTTTGAATCATTTTTTTAATCTGCCGGGTAGCATACCTGTGCTTGGCTGGCTTTTGATTTTCAATACATTGATTGCAGGGCTGATCACTTCCTTTATCAATGCAAAGTTACTGGAACCAATTACCAGACTTAGTAAAGCAATGAAGGAAGTTTCTCAGGGAGATTTTGAACAGCATTTGGAAACGAACAGCCGTATAGCAGAAGTTGGAGAATCTTATCAAAGTTTTAACGTTATGACAAAAGAACTTCGTGCAACAGAGGTGCTGCAGATGGATTTTGTATCTAATGTTTCTCATGAGTTTAAGACCCCGATTAATGCCATTGAAGGATATACAATGCTGCTACAGGGAGAAGAACTGTCTCCGGATCAAGAGGAATATGTAGAAAAAATCTTATTTAACACCCAAAGGCTTTCCGGATTGGTTGGTAATATTTTGCTGTTATCCAAGTTAGAGAATCAGAATATACCAATGAAAAAAACAGAATATCGTCTGGATGAACAGATCCGCCAGGCATTTCTTTCATTGGAAACAAAATGGACAGAAAAAGAAATTGGTTTTCAGGTAGAATTGGAGGAAGTTAAGTATACTGGGAATGAAGGACTTTTTATGCATATCTGGATAAATCTTTTGGATAATGCGATTAAGTTCAGCCCTTCAAAGGGGACAATTACGATGTTTCTGAAACAAGAACAGGATTCTGTTAAGTTCATTCTGGAAGATGAAGGACCAGGAATAGAGGATGATGTAAAATCCAGAATATTTGACAAGTTCTATCAGGTAGATGGATCTCATAAAGCAGAAGGAAATGGCCTAGGTCTTGCACTTGTAAAACGGATTGTAGACAGTGCCGGAGGAACAATCAAAGCAGAAAATCGTGAATATGGTGGATGCAGATTTGTTATAGAGCTGCCAAAGCAGAAAGATGAGATTATATAGTTTTAAGATAAATTAGAAGATAGGAGGATTTATATGACATTTTATCAGGAGTTGCAGTTAAATCAGGCAGGTTCTAAAAAACTGTTGAAAAAGAGTGAAACACTAAAAGAAAAATTATATCATATGTGGGTATATCTGGTGAAGATAGCTGTTACAATGGCATTTTGTTTTTTCTTTGTTAGTATTTTCAGCACCCTATTTGGAAATGAGAACAGCATTGTAGGTGTAGTAGTCTTATTATGTCTCATGGTGTTTAGAAATGCGGATTTGGGGATCCACACCGGACAATCTACGATGCTTTTGGCTTTGTTCTTTGTAATTATGACTGTATGTCCGCATTTAGCAAATCAGTTTTCACCGGTATTGGGAATGCTGTTAAATATTGCGGCACTGGCTGTGTTGATTCTGTTCGGATGCCATAATCCACTCATGTTTAATCAATCTACATTGGTTCTTGGGTATCTGCTGCTATATGGTTATGATGTTACGGGAAAAAGCTATCAGATGCGATTAGTCGGAATGGCTTTAGGTGCAGCACTTACCTGCTTCGTATTTTATCGAAATCATAAAAACAGAACTTATAAAAGAAATCTGAAAGATCTGATACAAGAATTTGATATCACTTCTTCCAGAACAAAATGGCAGATATGTCAGATTTTATGCGTACCGATTGTCCTTTGCATTGCAGAACTTTGTAATATGCCACGTGCAATGTGGGCTGGTATTGCGGCCATGTCCGTGATTTTGCCGTTTATGGAAGATATGCACTACAGAGTCCGTAAAAGGATTGTCGGAAATATTGCAGGTGTTATATGTTTTACAGTATTATATTTTCTGCTTCCTTCGTCAATCTATGCATATATAGGAATTCTTGGTGGAATCGGTGTAGGATTTTCAGCACAATATGGCTGGCAGGCGGTATTTAACACATTTGGTGCTTTAGCCATTGCTGCAGAGACTTATGGACTACAAGGAGCGGTTAGTCTTAGAGTAATCCAAAATGTTTTTGGTGTTGTGTTTGCTTTAGCATTTTGTGTTATATTTTATTGGTTTATGTCTAAAAAAAAGGAAAGTGAGGTGCCCGTACATGCAGAGTGAAGTGAATCAGGAAGAAAATTTGAATAGAATTATTACGGTTCCTAATCTTCTTTCTTTTTTTCGGCTTTGTTTGATTCCGGTAATTATATGGAGTTATTGTGTAAAGAAAAATCCTCTGTTAGCTGGTGAAATCTTATTGCTGTCTGGTCTTACGGATCTTGCTGATGGATATATCGCAAGAAGATTCCATAGGATTAGTAATTTAGGAAAAATACTTGATCCGGTGGCTGATAAGCTGACACAGGCAGCGATGTTAATCTGTCTGTTTACTCGTTTTCCGCATGTGCTTCTTTTAATCGTAATAATGGCAGGTAAAGAGTTGTATATGGTAGTCAGTGGATGTCTTGTGATACGAAAGACAGGAAAAGTACATGGTGCAGACTGGCATGGAAAGATAGTAACCTTTTTATTATATGGAACTGCAGCGGTGCATATTATATGGTTCCACATTACACCGATGGTATCAGATCTATTGATTGGTTTGTGCGCTATAATGATGGTCATATCGGTCGCTCTGTATATTATCCAGAATACCAGGACTCTTAAGGGAGAGACTGTATAAGCAATTTTATATTGCAATGACTAGAAAAATATTTAGGAGAAGATAGATATAAACAGTAAGTCAAACACACAAACTATGGAGTCTTTAGTCGGTTTAATAAAATTTTAGATTCTCTATTTACCAGGTTCTTCCACAGCTGATTAAACTCTGGGGACTGAATGTAAAAACGGATGTTGAATCTAAAAAAAGTTCGCCCAACTGAGCGTGAAATGACAACCCCATTGTTTCTGCTTCGATGTGTGCAGTTAGGCTTATCGATGGCAGATCTTGATATGCTGTCGATAGGTCTTATCAATGATATGTATGCAGAGAGCAGAAACGATGATTGCAAATATGCAGAACTAGCAACGCAGGAAGATTTCGACAAGTTTTAATGGTAATAATTATTAATAATATGTTATACTCAAATCAGTAAAGAGGTGATTATATGGTTAATAGCCATTTTATTCCTCAACTCATTTTGAGACATTTTTGTGAAGACG
Source organism: Clostridium sp. AM46-21 (assembly GCF_003480025.1). Lineage (NCBI taxonomy): Bacteria > Bacillati > Bacillota > Clostridia > Eubacteriales > Clostridiaceae > Clostridium > Clostridium sp. AM46-21. The sequence goes on along the minus strand of NZ_QUIB01000003.1, from coordinate 78,560 downwards.
AAAAAATCCAGTATTATGATTTGAATTCAGGAAATATAGAGTCCAGGAGTACCAAATCAGTATTTTCCGAAAAAGGGTATTATCCTGAGAATATTGAGAAAGACTTATGTCACAAGATAGAGGTTCAGTTTGCTAATATATTGAACAACAAAATTCTTAAAGAAAACTACAATATTGCTTTAATATCAGAGGACTTATTAACAATAAAGAAGTATTTAATTATTACGACTTTAAGAGTTAAGGATGAAAATATGGAGCATAATCTCTGGTATAAGACCTTAAAAAGAGATGGATTTATTTTTGAGAATGACCCATTTAAGGATATATTCAGTGGTGATTTCTACGAAAACATGAATAAGATTTTAGAATGTCAAAATAAGGAAGAGTTGGTTAGGATAGCAAAAAAAGGCGAGAACATGAATCTTTTTAATTATGTGAAAGATGTTGTTTTTTCGTATAATGTATTTGTAAGAACAAACAATAGTAAAGAGGATTTAATTATTACTGATAGAGGATGGGCTGCATATATGGGGCCTATTGGTGTAAGAAAGATGAACGCACTAATGCAAAGTGGTCGGATTGAAGATGCTATGTTGCTTCAAATGGTATCACCGCAAGATTATGGTATATTTCCTTTATCAAGAAATATGGCAATAATTACAATGAGTCCTGCATATAAACAGCACTTAAAGGGTTCAGGTACAAGGATAATATATCCGCCACATGCCCCAACTTTATCTGCGTGTTTGGGATTTGGGAGTGAAGATACGATAGAACCACCTACAAATAAATTTTTAAAATCTGGTGCGATGGTGTATCAATATAAAATTAAACAGTTAGTAAAAAGAGATGTTATCTTTTTGAATTCATTGTTACTAGATTATGCGAATCAGTTTTTTGGCTATGCAAATGCAGATAAAGTAAGATCAAGTTTGAAGGAAAAGAATATTGATATTTAGTTGAGAGCATCAATCCTTAAGTGGGTTGGTGCTTTTTCTTGCTCGGAGAAATCCGAGCATTTTTATGTCAAAATTTAGGAGAGAGGAGGTGAGAATTCATGGCAAGGCGTATACAAGGAATTACCGTAGAAATTGGTGGTGATACAACCAAATTACAGAATGCCCTTAAAGGTGTGAATGGACAGATCAAGTCCATCCAGTCGAAGCTGAAGGATGTTAACAAACTGCTGAAACTGGATCCGGGCAATACGGAACTTCTGGCACAAAAACATAAACTGCTTGCTGAGGCCGTTGGTGAAACGAAAGAAAAACTGGCAACCTTAAAGACGGCAGCAGAACAGGCAAATACAGCACTTGCCAATGGAGAAATCTCACAGGAACAGTATGATGCCCTTCAAAGGGAAATCGTAGAGACGGAGCAGGATTTGAAGAACCTTGAAACACAGGCAAATCAGTCAGCTACGGCAGTCCAGAAGATAGCCACAGCCGGAGAAAAGTTAAAGACCACAGGAGATAACATTTCCTCTGCCGGACAGAAACTATTACCCGTTACAGCAGGGGTGACTGCTCTTGGAACAGCATCGGTTACTACGGCTGCCAATTTTGAATCTTCCATGTCACAGGTACAGGCAACAATGGGAATCACAAAAGATTCTATGTCAAAGGTAAACGGTCAGTCAGTGAATACAATGGATACCCTTTCTAAACTGGCAAAGAAGATGGGTGCAGAAACTGCATTCTCTGCATCAGAGTGTGCAGAGGCTCTTAATTATCTGGCTCTTGTAGGATATGACACACAGCAGATCTAGAAGGTTGGTTAGGTTTCCAACATTGACCTTGTGGTAACTTTGGACAGGAAAAGGAAACATAACAAGTAAAAATATCTGTTAATATAAAGGATACTACAGAATAAATTTAAACAGGTTTTATCGACAATGCAATGTTGGTAGAACCTGTTTTCAGTTTTGGGATGACCTGTGTTATAATGAATATTAATTTATTTATAGTTGCAAAAGAAAAAGGAGATGCATAACATGTGGTCTGTGACCAGAATAGATGAAGCAGATTATGGCTGCGAGGAGCGGATGCCCGGGGAACCGCTTCTGGTGCTGGTAACAATCGAAAGTGACGATGGCAGAATGTGCCGGTTTGAGTGTGCGGAGAACTGGCTCCTGCAACAGGGCATAGATGAGGGTGATGAATGGCCGGAGGATATTGAACAGGTGGAAGCGGACAGAGAACAAATTGACCGGATGAGCGAGTGGATGAACAAATACTATGAAGCCGTAGAGGAAATGGAAGACCTGTTTGATGCAGAGTGAATAAGTAAACGAAGAAAGACAGAAAAGAGAGGACTTACCATGCAGATAATGAATGCAACAGAAGAAGATAAAGATGAACTGCTGGCTTTATACCATGCGATGATCGGGGGACCATGTGAGTGGAGCGAGACATACCCGGATGAGAACACGATCGCATTTGACCTTAAGAATGAAGACCTGTTTGTGATGAAGAACGATGCAGGAGAGATCATTGCGATGATCTCAATCGACCATGACGATGCCGTAGAGTCACTGACCTGCTGGCATGAAGATCAGGCACCGTCGGGAGAATTGTCCAGACTCTGTGTAAGAAAGGATATGCAGGGACAGGGAATCGCAAAGCAGATGATGAATTATGCCGGTGATGTGTTGAAGAACAGGGGCATGAAAGGAATCCATATTCTGGTTCGGGAAGGCCATGTGGTAGCACTTTCGACATATGCAAAGATCGGATTTAGAACTGTCGGGGAATGTGATCTGTTTGACAAACATTTTATCTGTATGGAGAAGAAATTCTAAGGAAAATTATAGACATAAAAATTATATCAGTCAGGAAATATAGCACTGCGTTCCGGTCTTTGCCGCAACGCCTCAAACACGCTATTTTCCTGACTTTTTCATGATTTTTCTTGCCTGAAACGCTTGTGGAATCAGGTGCTTTTTGATAGAATGACTGCAAATAACTTCCCTGGGGAGGGAAGCAGATGGAGGACAAAATTATGAGGAAAAAATTAGGGATTTTTCTAAGTTTATGGCTGTGTATCAGTATGATATGGTTGCCATTTGCCAGCACACAGGTAAGGGCTGCAGAAACCAACATGGCAACATTGAATTTTATCGGGGCATCTATTGAAAATGGAAAAGCGACCTTTGCTGTTGATGATGCCTATAAAGTAAGGCTGACATTATGTACGAGAGATATTGTTATGGACAGTTACACAAATTGTCCGATCAATGGAAATAACATGCAGATCGATCTGTCAGATAAAGAATATTATCTGAAAGCAACTACCGTTTTGGATGTTTCCTCACCAGATGACCTGCTTGGAATCTCAAGTGTGAAACTTCAGTTATATATCAATGATGAATCGTATGATATCAGCTCGAATCCTTATGTAAAATTGGATACAAACCGTTTTAGCGGTAATCTGAATTTCAGAATAGAAAAAGTATCAACGCCTCCGAACCCCGGTTACCCGGATGATATTCAGATCATGGGAACCTATGATGGATTTGGAATGGAAATTTATCTGAATTCAGAGAAGATCGGAGCTGAGAGCAGTCATATACAGGGAACTGGAAAGGGATATGCGTCCGGCGAAATCTATAATCTGCTCAGGATTCAGTTGGCATTTGGAGATGGAGATATCGGAACGGTCACAGTAAATGGAAAGACGATCACATTGCCGGAAGGAACGAAGGATACAGTGGAATTCACGATTGCGCCTGCCAGTGAATATGTGATCGAAGTTACAAAGAAGCCGACGATCATACCAAGAACTATTATATGGGCCAAAGATAAAACAGGTAATAATGGATTGAAAGATTATGAGCTGTTAAAGAATGGAACGCTTGAGATCCTTGAGATCAAAAACCCGGATGGAACATCGATCGGTTTAGATGGTGTTAAGCAGGACACCAATTATGGATGGGCAAGTGTTATACCGGGTTCAGAAATTATTCTCCGGGCAGTACCGGAATATGGATATCAGCTTGAATCGATAACGATAAATGGTCAGTCTTTAACGCCTTTGTCAGATGCATCTATATTTTCATATACAATGCCGGATGAAAATGTACATATCAGCAGCATATTTACAAAGGCAGAAGATCAGGTAGAGCTTAAAACAGATAAAGTGAAAAGAGCATTGATCCAGCTTGCGGAAAATGAGATCACATCAGGAAACAGCAGACTGACGATAAAGGATGCAGTCCTCACACAGCAACAGCTTGAGGCTTTTAAAAAGGCAGCAGGTGATTATCAGATCACCGGGTATTTTGATATCAAGCTGGCACAGATCCTGTATAAGAATACAGCAGCAAATCTGTGGGTAAATAATATAGAGACTTTGAAGAAAACGGCAAAGGTATCCCTTCAGATAGAAGCCGACTGGGAATCTGAAAACAGTGAGCTGGCAGTTATTCATGAGAAAAAGGATGGAACCTATGAGATTATTCCTGCTTCTTTTGATGTGGCAACTAAAATGGTGATGTTCCAGACGGATGGATTTTCTAATTATGCGATCGCATATAAGAAGGTTGAGACGACAACAGAGGATCAGACAGGAGCAACGACTGAGGATCCATCGGAGGATACGACCGGGGATGTAACAGAAGCTTCAACAGAAGAAACAACAGAACCGGAAACAGAGACCACAACCGGAGAGACAACAGAAGTTACGACGGAAGATTCTTCAGAGGCCACAACAACAGACCGTACAGAAGATGGAACAGGCAGCACGACACAGAGTGGTGATGGTGATACAACAGAAGTGAAAAAAGATGATAAGACAGCATCACCCAAGACAGGAGATGATATGAATCTGGCTGTGCTTTATATTTTGTTGGCGGTGTCTGGAATGGGATGTCTGTATACGATTCGAAAACGGTAATCTGGTATTGGTAACAGATATAGGAGTAGTTCTCTTATTTGAAAAATAATGTAGAACAAATTGTGTAAATAATCTTGACTTTTATAAAATAACAGTGTTATAATAACACTGTTATTTTATATTGGATATAAATGATTAAGGTGTGTTTATGAGAAAAGAATCAGAAGGTGTAACTGAAAATTTACTGGCCAGTGCCAGAAAGGAATTCTTAGAATACGGATTCCATGATGCAAGTCTGCGGAGAATATCGGCAGACAGTGGTGTCAGCACGAATTCAATCTATACAAGATTTGGCGACAAGAGTGGATTATTTACAGCGATTGTAAAGGAAGCCGCAGATGAGTTGATGGCGATTTATTCTGACAGCATAAAGAAAGCAGGAGAAGCGGCAGATATCAGCCGGGCAGAGGATGCCGGGGATGAGGGAACGGATCTTGTACTGGAATATATTTATGGACATCTGGAAGAATTCAAACTGATCTTCTGCTGTTCGGCGGGGACAGAATATGAGACATATTTTGACAGGCTTGCGGCAAAGGAAGAATACTATTATAAACAGTTTGCGAAGCAGTTTTCGGATGGAGGACATCCGATAGATGATTTTTTTATCCATGTATATTGCAGGAACGGATGGCAGTATGTGTATGAACTCATCACACATGATAAGAGCTATGAAGAGGCAAAAGAATTTATGGCAAATGTCAGAGCATTTAACTATGCGGGCTGGCAGGCGGTGATCGGAATGAAGTTCTGATAATAGGGACTGCTGCATGAAATACAACATGCATCAGTCCTATAAAAATAAATATAGGTTAGCAAATACTAACTTTAGTAACAGGAGGTTAACTATGAAAGAAAAGAAACAAAGTGCATTGTCCAGACTCATGGGCATAGCAGGAGGGCATAAGTATTTTACCTATGCGTCCTGTGTTTTTGCGATCCTTTCTGCTTGGATCGCATTGATACCATTTTATGATATCTGGCGTATTATGAAAGAGATCCTTGAGGTTCGGCCGGATTTCGCAGATGCGACACATATCAAAACCTATGGCTGGCAGGCGGTTGGATTTGCTCTGCTTGCAATGGTTATCTATATTGTCGCGCTGATGTGCTCCCATATTGCGGCCTTTCGTGTACAGGCAAATATGAGAACCACTATGATGGAGCATATCATGAAGCTGCCGCTTGGCTACGTTGAGAAAGAAGGAACCGGAAAGCTCCGTAAGGTTGTAAATGATTCAAGTGCAGCAACAGAGACTTTCCTCGCACATAACCTTCCGGATAAAGTAGTTTCCGTTGCAACGCCGGTTGGACTGTTAGTGGTGATGTTCGTATTTGACTGGAGACTGGGAATTGCCAGTCTGATTCCTGCGGTTCTGGCATTTATCATGATGGGAACATTGATGATGGGACAAAAGATGGCAGAGGATATGAAGCAGTATCAGAATGCACTTGAGACCATGTCTTCCGAGGCAGTTGAGTATGTAAGAGGTATTCCGGTTGTTAAGACCTTTGGACAGACGGTGTACTCATTCAAGAAGTTCAAAGCGGCAATCGATGATTATGAGAAATGGACGCTTGATTACACCAAGGGGATGATGAAGCCGATGGTGCTGTTTACAATGTCAGCAAATGGAATCTTTGCAGCACTAATCATTGTTGCTTACATTCTGGGTGGTAATCATGTAAGTAATACATTTGTATTAAACCTGATCTTCTATATCCTGATCACTTCGGTTCTTACAACTACACTGATGAAGATTGCCTATGCAGGCGAATCCCAGATGCTGGTGGAGGATGCATTACAGAGAATGGATGATATTCTAAATGCAAAGCCTCTGGTAAATACAGAAAAGCAGGAGATACCAAAGGATGCATCGATCACGATGGAGCATGTTACATTTGCCTATGACGAAGCAAAGAAAAATGCAATTGACGATATATCCATGAAGATTCCGACCGGTGCACATATCGCTTTCGTTGGACCATCCGGTGGTGGTAAGACGACATTGGCATCTCTGGTTGCAAGATTTTGGGATGTAAAGGATGGCAGCATAAAGATCGGTGGTGTGGATGTTAAAAATATTGACACTAAGAAACTGATGGAAGAAGTATCGTATGTATTTCAGGACAGCAAGCTGTTAAAGATCAGCATATTGGAAAATATAAGAATGGGTAGACCGGATGCGACTGACGAAGAAGTTATGCAGGCACTTTCTGCTGCTCAGTGTATGGATATCATAGAGAAGTTCCCGGCGGGGGTACATACGATGATTGGCTCCAAGGGAATCTATGTATCCGGTGGTGAAGCACAGCGGTTATCGATCGCAAGAGCATTTCTTAAAAATGCACCGATCCTGATCCTAGACGAAGCAACAGCATTTGCCGATCCGGATAATGAGCGTCTGGTTCAGAAAGCGTTTGAGAATCTGGCAAAGGACAAGACGGTTATCATGATCGCGCATCGCCTGTCAACCATAACGGATGCGGACTGCATCTATGTGCTGAAGGATGGTAAGATCGCAGAGAACGGAACACATGAGGAACTGTCGGAAAAGAACGGAATCTATACTCATATGTGGAAGGAATATAACAAATCTGTCAACTGGCAGGTAGGAAGGAAAGGTGAAACAGCATGATAGAAAAATTAAAGCACAAATATGCCTTGTCCGAAAAGGGTGCAAATGCTATGGTTCGCGCCTTTGTGGCAGTTACGATCTCCAATCTGGTGCTGATGCTCCCGGTAGGACTGCTGTATCAATTAGCTTCCTACCTGTTGGAGAACCGTGTTCCAAAGGATAAACTGATATTCTTTATTATTGGAATCAGTGTAACTTTATTGTTAATTGTAATATCAACAAGTTTTCAATATAATTCGACTTTCTATTCGACCTACGTAGAGAGTGGAGTCCGTCGCAGAACGCTTGCAGAAAAGCTGAGAAAGCTTCCGCTTTCTTTTTTTGGCAAGAAGGATCTTGCAGATTTGACAAATACAATCATGTCCGACTGTGCATTGATCGAGACAGCAAGCTCACACTGGATTCCTGAGCTTGTAGGCGCATTTATATCTACAACATTGATCGTGATCGGGCTGTTTTTCTTCGACTGGAGAATGGCGCTGGCGGCTGTATGGGTTATGCCGGTAGCATTTGCCATCGTTGGTTATTCAAAGACAGTTATGGGTAAGGTTCATGAGAAGACGATAACCTATAAGCTTGCATGTCTGGACGGGATACAGGAAGGTCTGGAAACGATTCGTGATCTTCGTTCCAATAATATGGCTGATTCTTATATGGAGGGTCTGAATAAAAAGATCAAGGATGTCGAGCATCATGCGATAGTATCCGAATTTGCAAATGCAGCATTTGTCTGCTCCGCACAGATGATCTTAAAGCTTGGTATCGGGACAGTGGCACTTGTTGGAAGTATTCTTCTGGTTGATGGCAAGATCAGTGTACTGACGTTCTTTGCATTTCTGTTGGTTGTAACCAGAATGTATGAGCCGCTTCAGATCTCGCTTCAGAATCTGGCTGCCGTTATCAGTATCAATAAGAACTGTGAGCGTATGGATGAGATCCTGTCTCATGATGAACAGACAGGAAGAGAGAATCCGGATAATAAGGGATATGACATCGTATTTGATCATGTGGCATTCTCCTATAAGGCTGGAGAGCAGGTACTCTCCGATGTCAGCTTTACGGCAAAGCAGGGTGAGGTCACAGCCCTGATCGGACCATCCGGCGGGGGTAAGACAACGGTTTCCAGACTGGCAGCAAGATTCTGGGATAACAATGCCGGTACGATCACAGTCGGCGGCATGAATGTTCTGGAAATTGATCCGGAGCAGTTATTGTCCTTGTATTCGATCGTGTTCCAGGATGTTACATTGTTCAATAATACAATTATGGAGAACATCCGGATCGGTAAAAAGGATGCGACCGATGAAGAAGTTATGGCAGCAGCAAAGCTTGCAAACTGTACAGATTTCATCGAGAAGCTTCCGGATAAATGGGATACCATGATCGGTGAAAACGGTTCCGAGTTGTCCGGTGGCGAACGTCAGAGAATCTCGATCGCAAGAGCGTTCTTAAAGGATGCGCCGATCATTCTGATGGATGAAGCAACCGCATCTCTGGATGTAGATAACGAGTCTGTTATTCAGGAATCTATCTCCAAGCTGATCCAGAATAAGACGGTACTTATCATTGCACATAGAATGCGTACGGTAGATGGCGTTGATAAGATCGTTGTGTTGAAGGATGGCGTAGTTGCGGAGCAGGGAACACCTGCGGATCTGAAAGCCGGGAACGGCATCTACAAGCATATGGTTGACCTCCAGCTGCAGTCTGAGCAGTGGAAATACAATTAAGGTTATGAAAAATTTGGAGCCGGTGGGATATATATATTTATTACGCAGAGCACTTTCGTTCGATTATTACGTAGCGGTACTAAACTCATCACCAGATGGTGATTCGTTAAGGACCGACGTAATAATAGGTCTGCTTCATAAAATATATATCCCTCCGGCTTCAAATTTTTTAGGCGTTAGTTCATCATACCAATCGTTTGTATTTCCACTGCTCTATGTTAGTGTTGGTCTGAATGGAATAAGTTGCAGTTTGGGTTAAAATAGAGTATGTTGAGTATATAATTATGTAGAATATAGAATAGTGTAAAATATAGAGTAGTGCAGAATATAGAGTAATGCAGAAATTTTGAATAAGAGAATGTATAATAAATTACAGGGCTGCAGGAGGTTGTGATTATGGCGAAGATTGATATTAGGGAGATACAGATACCATCGATATTAAAGGTGGAGAAAGATCTGCTCAGACGGATCGGGGGGTATCTTGCAGATGAGGGAATCTACAAGGTTGTGATTCTGTTTGGCAATGGGTTGATCGATATGTTTGGACATACGGTGATGGAGGGGATGTCAGACAGCGGTATTGAGGTGCTTCAATATATGGAGATGGATACCGTTCGGATCGACTATCTGGTGCAGCTTGCATTTTCATTCCCGAATACTGCACAGGCGGTACTTGGTATCGGAGGCGGTAAGGTGGTTGATGCGGCCAAATATTGTGGCTTCTTAAGAAAACTGCCATTTATCAGTGTGCGACGTCGGCATCCAGTGATGGATTTTCCAGTGCCAGCGCATCTCTGATCGTGGAGGGACGACGCAAATCCGTACCGGCAGGGATCGCATATGGAATCTTTGCAGATATCGATGTGATAAAGGGGGCACCGGAGGCATTTCTGTTTTCCGGTATCGGTGATATGGTATCGAAGATCACGGCACTTTATGACTGGAATTTTGAAGAAGCACATGGACATGGTTCAGTAAATGACTTTGCGATGATGATATCGAAGAAGGCGGTTAACAGCTTTGTGCGGACGCCGTTTAAAGACATTCACGATGAACGGTTTATCAAAGAACTATTAGATTCTCTTGCCATGAGCGGTGTGGCAAATGAGATTGCAGGAGACAGTGCGCCGACCAGTGGAAGTGAGCATCTGATATCACATGCATTGGATCAGATGTTGGAACGTCCGCAGCTTCATGGTATTCAGGTCGGAGTTGCAACATACCTGATGAGTGTTGTTCAGGATCACAGATATGAGCGGATCAATACGGTATTTACAGATACAGGATTCTGGGATTATGTGAAGACAGTCGGCATGAAGCGGGAAGATTTCATTCGTGCGATCGAAAAAGCACCGGCTATAAAACCATTCCGGTATACCTATCTTCACGAAGAACAGTACCGAAAGAAAGCGATAGAAGTATTGCAGTCAGACACGAAGCTGTCAGAGGTTTTACAGGCATAATTTGTGCCAGGGACGGATAAGCGAAGGAGGGAACAGTATGACATACGAACATTTTTTAGAGGAATACAGACGAAAACTCCGCACACCGGAGGAAGCGGTTTCCGTTGTAAAAGATGGTGACTGGGTGGATTATACCTGTTCACTTGGAAAGCCGGAGATCCTGGATCGGGCATTGGCGAAACGTAGAGACGAGCTGTTTGATGTTAAGATCCGTGGTAATCTGATCTCAGGACCGATCGCAGTTGCAGAATGTGATGAGAGTCAGGAGCATTTTACTTATCACAGCTGGCATTGTTCAGCATATGAGCGGTCGTTATGTGATCGTGGACTCTGTTATTATATTCCGATGGTATTTCATAATAATGCAGCATATTATGAGTATTTTCTTAAGGTAAATGTAGTTATGCTCAGTGTGTCACCGATGGATCGGCATGGATATTTTAATTATTCGGTCAATACCGGAGTGGCAGCACCGATCGTGCGCGCGGCAGATATCGTGATCGTAGAGATCAATGAGAATCTTCCGAAGGTTCGCGGCGGTTATGATGAGTGTATCCATATTTCGGATATTGATTATATCGTGGAAGGAGAGCATGAACCGTATCCGGATATGCTGATGCCAGAGCCGACTGCAGTTGATCGTAAGATTGCGGAACTGATCATTCCTTATATTGTGGATGGAGCAACCCTGCAGATCGGTATTGGAAGTATGCCGAATGCACTGGGTGATATCATTGCGGAGTCTGATCTGAAGGATCTTGGTATGCATACGGAGCTTTGCAGCGATGCATATCTGAAAATGTATCTGGCGGGAAAACTCACGAACAAATACAAGCAGATCGATCGCGGAAAAGGAGTATTTGGTTGTGCGGTCGGAAGTAAGAGCCTATATGATTGGATTGACGATAATCCGGGAGTCGCGGCATATCCGTTAGAGTACGTGAATCGTCCCGGAGTGATCGGTGAGATTGATAACATGGTTTCCATCAATAGCTGTGTTGCTGTTGATCTGTATGGTCAGGTGGCAGCGGAGAGTGCAGGTGTCAGACAGATATCCGGAACCGGTGGACAGTTGGATTTCCTCGTTGGTGCATCTGCATCTAAGGGAGGTAAAGCATTTATCTGCATGAGTTCTGTGTACAAGGACAGTAAAGGGGTGGTTCATTCAAGAATTCATCCACAGTTTAATGGAGATATCGTTACTTCTCCAAGAAGTCAGGTTTATTTTCTGGCAACGGAATATGGGGTTGTGAATCTGGAAGGCCGTTCAACATGGGAGCGGGCAGAGGCTCTGGTATCGATTGCACACCCTGATTTCAGAGATGAATTGATCAGGGAAGCAGAAGCGAGAAAGATTTGGCGGAGATCCAATCGGAGATAGACAATGGATGGTGCAATTGATATATGTCATATATCAGATGGTTGATAACAGGGGGCTGAATAGAAGAAAGGCAAAGATAATGGTTGTGCATAGCTCCACTTTTCTTTTATAATTGCAGTATAAGAATATACAGATATAAGAGGCAGAGATGAAGATAACATTAGCGGCTACATTACGTCATTATGATAAGAAAAATTTCATAAAGGATCTTCTTGCAGGTATTATTATCATGGCAGTATCCATTCCGATCTCCATGGGATATGCGCAGATTGCCGGACTTCCTGCGGTCTATGGACTGTATGGTTCGGTATTTCCGATCTTGATATTTGCTCTGGCCTCGACATCGCCTCAGTTTATTTTTGGAGTGGATGCAGCTCCGGCAGCCCTTATTGGGTCGGCATTGTTAAGCCTTCATATAGAGAGTGGATCAGAGGAGGCGATGGCGGTTGTTCCGGTACTGACCTTCTTTGTGGCATTGTGGCTTCTGGCGTTTTATATTATGAAAGCAGGAAAACTGGTCAACTATATATCGGCACCGGTTATGGGCGGATTCATTACCGGAATCTGTACGACTATTATACTAATGCAGGTACCGAAGCTGATGGGAGGATCGGCAGGAACCGGAGAGTTTTTTGAGCTGGCAGAACATATTATAAAGACAGCCAAAGATATCAATTGGCAGTCGGTGGTACTGGGACTTGCGGCTCTTGTGCTATTGCTGGTATGTAAGAAGCTGATCCCAAAATTCCCGATGGCGGTTCTTTTGATGATAGCCGGGGCAGGCATGACATATCTGCTTCCTATAGAGAACTGGGGTGTGCAGACACTTGCATCTGTTGATACCGGACTCCCACACTGGGCGGTTCCGGATTTTAGTGTGATATCGATCCGCGAGGCTGTAACGATCAGCCTGTCGGTAGCAGTCGTTATAATGGCAGAGACACTTCTGGCGGAGAATAATTTTGCGCAGAAGAATGGTTACCGGATCAATGATAACCAGGAGATTCTGGCATTTTCAATGGGGAATTTCCTTGCGGCATTTACCGGCTGTTGTCCGATCAATGGCTCGGTATCAAGAACGGCAATGGGAGAACAGTATCAGGCAAAGACACAGCTTACCGGTATCATAGCAGGTCTTTCCATGATCGTTGTTCTGGTCTGTGCGACCGGATTTATCGGTTATCTTCCGGTCCCTGTGCTTACAGCCATTGTGATATCAGCGTTGCTTGGAGCAACGGAATTTGATCTTGCGGTAAGACTCTTTAAAGTCAGCCGTACAGAATGCCTGATCTTTTTCGGGGCATTCTTTGGTGTGCTGTTACTTGGCACGATTAACGGTGTATTGATCGGTATTCTTCTTTCCTTTACAGAGATGATCATACGGACAGCCAAGCCTGCAAGATGTTTCCTTGGAATCCAGCCGGGGCATAAGCATTTCCGGGATCTGAAGGAGAGCAGCCAGATCCATGCAATCTCCGGTGTACTGATCTATCGGTTCAGCAGCAATCTGTTCTTTGCGAATATACAGATCCTCCAGAGAGATATTGAAGATCATATCACGCCTGAGACAAAGGCGGTTATCATAGATGCCAGTGGAATCGGCAGTATCGATATAACAGCGGCTGACAGGATCGCCATGTTATATCAGTCGTTAAAGGATAAGGGAATCCGTTTCTACATGACAGAGCATATCGCAGATGTGAATGAACAGCTGCGTAAGTTGGGACTTGGTTATCTGATTGAGGAAGGCTGTGTCAGACGAACAGTACATATTGCCTTAAAGGATATGGGAATTAAGCGACCATATCCATTAGAGGGGGATGTAGACAATCAGCCGAGAAGTGCGTCCAGAAAGCGTGCAGATAACAGGGTTCAGGAATTTGTCTGGGCGTTTGGAGCGGAGAGTGAAGATGAGATAGAGAAGCAGATCAGACTTCAGATCGAGCATTTGAAACAGACCGGAGATGTTGATGAGCTTTTGCATGGAAGCTGGTCACATATGGAAGCTATGGATGAGGATGAGTGGTTAGAGCATCTGGAAGAGCATCTGAAGGAGATCGTTCATATATCAGGTAAGGAAGAGGAAACGATTGCCAGACGCTTCGAGGAGCATCGTAGAGAGATCCATGACCGTATTGCAAAGGAACATCCGGAGCTTGCGGAGAAGTTTAAAGAACGAAGACATTTGCTGGATGAGCATTTGAAAGAAAAACATCCTGAGGTTTATGAGTTGGTCGTAAAACTCCGGGAGAAAGATAATTAATAAAAATAACAAAATAAAAATTCTGTCATATATCGTACTATACCTGAATATAAGAAAGGAAGAGAGCAATTTATGGCACAGTTTACAAATCAGGCACAGCTTCGCTATGGTAATTCCATAGCAAATTCCAATATAGCAGTCGGAGAACTGCTGGAGGTACTGTCAGCAAGTAAGACCGCAGTCAGAAAGACATATGGTCAGAATGATACAGTGACATATGTTATCACGATCGTAAATGCAGGAGCCACAGCACTTAGCGGTATCACGATCACAGATAATCTGGGAGCATATACATTCGGGGAGGGAACGCTGGTTCCACTCACATATATTGCAGATACTGTAAAATATTATGTGAATGGTGTTCTTCAGACTGCACCTGTTGTAACAGGAGCACCATCGCTTGTAATCTCGGGGCTTACAGTTCCTGCAAATGGAGATATTACAGTTGTATATGAGGCAGAGGTGAATGCATTTGCACCGATGGATGCAGCAGGAACGATCACGAATACAGCAGTTGTATCCGGTGGTGGCATTACTCCGATCACGGTAACAGAGACGATCGGTACAGAGAGTACGCCGATCCTTACAATCACGAAGTCTGTAAGTCCGGTTCCTGTAACAGAAAACGGAACATTGACCTATACTTTCCTGATCCAGAATGCAGGAAGTGCACCGGCAGATATCGGAACCGATGCGGTGATAGTGGATACCTTTAATCCGCTTTTGTCAAACCTTGCAGTATCCTTTAATGGAACGGCATGGGCAGAGACAACAAACTATACCTATGATGAGACAACAGGAGTGTTTACAACGATTGCGGGTCAGATCACAGTTCCGGCTGCAACCTATACACAGAATCCGGCTACCGGTGTATGGACGGCGGATCCGGGTGTCAGTACATTGGTTGTAAAAGGCACGATCTAGGGATTTTCTGTATGCAGAATTGTGTTGAGCAGACAGACGAAAGTCTGTAGTGACATTATATAATATTGTAAGACTACAAAGGCGGTTGCTTCTTTGACCTGTAAGAAGCAGCCGCCTGTCTATAAATTACCCCTCATATGAATAAAGTGAACATCAAATGATGTAACAATAAAAACAATTAAATATTACCATGCTGATGTACAAAAAACCAGAAGTGGCATTTATAAAGTTGAATCTGCCACTCTGTTTTGATTTTCAGAAATTAACTTTTGGAGCTCGTGTTTTACATATTTTTTATCCAGAATAAAATCATTAAAATCTACGGAATGAAAGGTATAAGTTAATGCCTGTATAATATCCGGATCAGACACACAGATGATAAAATCTAGTTCTTTATTTGGAACAAGCAGGGCATATTGATCTGGATATAAAAGGAAAGCCCAGTTATCGGATACCGGAATTTTTTCGGTATCAAGGACAAAGAGGTTCCGGTCAAGCCGTGATTTTAACTGTTCCAGAGCATTGATAATATCTGCCGTGTTTGCTTCTACATAGAACCCGGATTCGGAAATCACATGATTTCTTGCAAATTCCCGGATGCCGTCCAGTGTGATGCCCTCACTGGCATTCATTTGCTGCATGAAATGAAAATGCTGTTTTAGGGTTTCCTTGAATTCTTCAGGAACATATTTCTCAACCAGATCATCGGTCACCATCAGGCAGGCACCGGGATGCTTCTGGATAAAGATCACTTCTTCTGCAGGAATGGATCTTGCCTGAAACTGTGGAAGCTCCTTCTGGCTGAAGCTGGACAGAAATGGTTTCGCATGGTCAAATACCGAATCAAATTCTTTACGCATAAATCCGATGAGGCTCGGATCGGTCAACAGACAACCTTTGTTGGCATCGGCATTTAGCAGGAGACTGGCATCATCCGTTATGATATAGAACGGGAAAAGTACACCGGAGTTCTTGCTGACTTTTTGTTCATTGGAATAATAGTAAATGTTATAGGTGATGTTGGTCCCTTTTGTAAGAATCGATTCTAACAGCGTGGCAAATCCGTCCAGTTTTTCAGTGATGTCATTCGGATTTTTTGTTTGGAAATGCAGTATCTGGGAAATTGTTGCATTTTGAAATTTCCCAGAAGTGATAAGTGAGTGAATGTTGGAAAACAGTTTGATCCGTGATGACAGGTCGAACGGAAGTGATACCTGTAAGTGATTGTTTTCTTTTTTGCTGGCGTGTATTAAGAATTTAGTCAGACCACAGATGATCTCATCCGTGGAGTGATAAAGTATAGTTCCTGCGGCAGCCTGTGACTGATCTGTATCAATCGGATTGTCAGATAGTTTATTTTGTAATTCCTGTGAGCAGGAAGGTGTCTGGTTGTTAGATGCATTGGCGTCTATATATGGAGAACCGATCACCCTCAGACATTTCTCTGTGAATTTCAGGTAATGATAATTGGTCTCGCCCAGCCGTTCCAGATAAAAGGCATCATATAAAGCCATCTCATCGGCAGCAGATATATCAAGCTGGCGGATAATATTTGTAATCTGATCTTTTGTGGGAATACGTTTGCCGCTCAAAATCTGATAGAAGCTTGAACGGTCGATCCCGGTTTCATTGATCAGAGAATTTTTCGTTACGGATTGTGAATCGATGATTGAATTTAATAATGAATGAAATGACATGCAGTTATACCGGCAATAACTTTAGATTAGTAAAACATGGAAGTAAATATGTAATGTTAAGCCGATCTTCCTCCTAACAATAGTATTTACATCTGTATAGTTTAACTGAAAACGTAATATGTGTCAACATCATTGCGTGTAACAAGAGAAGACAAGTGTAGTTTTCTACTGATTCAACAAGAGCTGGGAGTATAAATCATACTGCATATTTGTTGGCTATAAGAAAAACTTATAGCCAGTCAAATATATATCCTATAACTTAAATAGGATATAATGGTTGACAACCGGAAAAACGGACGCTATAATCATGAAACATGAAAGGAACAAAACAGATAAAACATATCAACATAGTATGAAAAGTTCCTGAGAATAAATCATAGAGAATTTACAAGGAGGATAAGCATATGGGCTCAGAAAGAATCATGACAACTGCAAAGAACAATATGTGTTGCTGCCGGATGATGTGTGATTGTATGGCGTTTATTTCATATGCTTTGAACACCTGATTTGTTAGATATATAGTATTGTTTATCATATAACAAAGGGCAGTTGTCATAAGCATATGATGACTGCCTTTTGTTATGCGGCAGGATGGTATCTATTACATGGATAAAGTAGAAGACTGTCTGATTTATAATAGGAAAAGAACTTGAAAGGGGAGAACAATATGGCAATTATTCAGATCGAGCAAGTGTCGAAGACGTTTCAGACCAAAGACGGAACGATCGATGCTTTAAAGGATGTATCACTGAATATTGAAGCCGGCGACATTTATGGAATTATCGGAATGTCCGGTGCAGGAAAAAGTACCCTGGTACGATGTATCAATCATATAGAAGTACCGACATCGGGAACGGTCGTGGTACAGGATAAGGAGCTTGGTGGTCTGTCAGATAAAGAGCTTCGTAAACAGAGAGAACATATCGGTATGATCTTCCAGCATTTTAATCTGCTGATGCAGAAATCGGTTCTTGATAATGTATGTTTTCCACTGTTCATTCAGGGAAAATCAAAGGCAGAGGCGAGAAAAAAGGCATATGAGCTGTTAGAGATCGTTGGTTTGCGGGATCGTGCAAAAGCATATCCTTCACAGTTGTCCGGTGGACAGAAGCAGAGAGTTGCGATCGCAAGAGCACTTGCATCCGATCCACAGATCCTGCTTTGTGATGAGGCAACCAGTGCACTTGATCCACAGACAACATCGTCGATTCTGGAACTGTTAAAGGATATCAACCAGAGATTTGGAATTACGATCGTTGTGATCACTCACCAGATGGCGGTTGTCCGAGAGATCTGTAATCAGGTAGCGATCATGAAGGATGGTCAGGTCGTTGAGCATGGTAGAACGATTGATATCTTTAATCATCCAAAGTCCGAAGTAGCCAGAGAACTGTTACAGAAGGACGAAGGAAATGCTACAGAGCCGAAGACGTTAAAAACGGCTGACCGCATAAAGAATGGAACCAGAATCCGAATCGTATACACGGAGAATTCAGCATTTGAACCGGTAATTGCAAATATGATCCTGACATTTAAGGAGCCGGTCAATATCTTAAAAGCAGCGACAAAGAATGTCGGAGGAGTGGCGAAGGGTGAAATGATACTTGAGCTTCCGAAGGGTTCAACAAATGTTGCAGCGATGGAAAAGTACCTGAAAGAACGGGGACTGGAGCTTGAAGAATTAAGTGACAATGTGAATGGAGGTGAGGAACATGTGGACGGAACAAATTAGAGAAATGATCTTAAATGGTATCTTAGAGACACTTTATATGACAGTTGTTTCTACATTGTTTGGATATGTATTCGGACTTCCGATGGGCGTGCTCCTCTGTATCAGCGATAAAGACGGACTGAAACCGCATCCGGTTTTGTATAAGATTCTTGATTTTATCGCAAATATCGTTCGAAGCGTACCATTCCTGATCCTGTTGATCTTATTGATCCCATTTACCAGATTTCTTCTTGGTAAGAGTTACGGATCGACAGCAACGATCGTACCGCTTACGGTAGCAGCTATTCCGTTTATCGCAAGAATGGTAGAGTCATCCTTGAAGGAAGTTGACAACGGAGTTGTTGAGGCTGCCCGCGCGATGGGTGCTGGAACGATGCGGATCATCCTTCGTGTGCTCCTTGTAGAAGCAAGAACATCGCTGATCACCGGAGCAACGATCGCGATCGGAACCATCCTTGGTTATTCTGCGATGGCAGGTGCAGTCGGAGGTGGTGGACTTGGTGATATCGCAGTCCGCTATGGATATTACAGATACCAGACAGATATCATGATCGTGACAGTTATCTTACTGATCGTGATCGTTCAGATCTTCCAGTCAGTCGGAATGCTGATCGCAAACCGATTAGACCGGAGAAAATCATAATCAGATAAACCCTGACCATGACAGCCGGATCAGTACCGGAACGTTATTGGCGGTTTACAAACAGATGTCAGGAAAGTGCACACCGGGCATCCGATATATAAAAATGAAAATAAAAAAGGAAAAATAAAGAAAGAGAGGAATCTTCCATGAAAAAGACATTTAAGAAATTATTAGCACTTACATTAACAGGCGTATTAGTAGCAGGAGCCCTTTCAGGCTGCGGCAAGAAAGAAGATAAAGACAGCAAAACAAATTCAAAGACAATTACGATTGCAGCATCTGCAACACCACATGCTGAGATTCTTGAATATGCAAAGACAGCATTAAAGGAAAAAGGATATGATCTTCAGGTTACAGTATTTGATGATTATGTAAAGCCAAATGAAGTTGTAGAAAGCGGCGAGTTCGATGCAAACTACTTCCAGCATGTTCCATATCTTGAGAGCTTCAATGAAGAAAAAGGTACACATCTTGTAGTTGCAGGCAAGATCCACTATGAGCCATTCGGTATCTATCCGGGTACAAAGAAAAGCTTAGATGAGATCGCTGACGGTGATTCTATCGCAGTTCCGAATGATACAACAAATGAAGCAAGAGCCCTTCTGTTATTACAGGACAACGGAATCATCAAGTTAAGGGATGGCGCAGGTATCAATGCAACTGTTAATGATATCGAAGAAAACCCACACAATGTAGAGATCGTTGAACTTGAGGCAGCACAGGTTGCCAGAGTTGTAAACGAGACAGCATATGTTGTTTTAAATGGTAACTATGCACTTGCAGCAGGCTTCTCAGTAGGAAAAGATGCTCTTGCATATGAGCAGAATGATTCAGAAGCAGCTAAGACCTATGTAAACGTTATCGCTGTTAAGGAAGGTAACGAAAACAACGAAGCAATCAAGGCACTAGTTGACGTATTAAAGTCTGACGATGTAAAGAACTACATCAAAGAAACTTACGATGGAGCAGTTCTTCCTTACGAAGAGTAAGCCGCTCGCATCCCGTAATAAAATACCCTGAGACAGATATGGTGAAAAACTCATTTCGTATTCTATAAAGTTCGTGCACTGATTTGTCAGCAGTCGCCCTAACTCATCCTGACGGGTTCAGACAAGGGCTTGGTGCTGACAGTTAGCACAAACTTTATCACGAATACTACATGAATGTTTTTCACCATATCTGTTTCAGGGCTTTTTTATTACGGGATGCTAGTTGCATTTCAGCCATGTGAGCTGAATAGAATATGTAAGGTTTTCTTCTTAGCTGCCTAATGGCTTTTTTGTATCATAAATTGTTGTGCTACATTTCTACTTCCTGTAAGGAAGAGCTGCAGTTAGTAATAATAGACATAGGCAAAGCTTTACGGTGTTAGTTGGTATATACTTTAGAGCACAGACTTTAAGGAATGTATTTGCGATATTCACTTCAATTTCGTGGTTGTGAGATGCTGGTCCGTTGGTCTTTCTTGCGAGAAACAGAAAACTATAATAACAATACAAACAAGAAAAAGGAATTAGGCAAATAAGAAGAAAAATGTTCATAGTATTTTGTAATGAATTTTTCTCTTATTGCTCTAATGGCTTTTTATAGTTTGGATTGTTAATAGTAATTATTCCTCGCAAAAAAGACCAACGGGCTAGCATCTTGTAATAAAATACCCTGAAACAAATATGGTGAAAAATTTTGGGGGTATGCTATAATGATGCCGACAGGCAGCTGGGTAGTGTGGCTGCCTGTTGGGTAAATATAGGCGATAAAAGGAGCCGGTAGAGAGCGTTATGAAAAAGATTTTTATTGTGGAAGATGATAAGAGCATATGCATGGAGCTTGTTGAGATTTTGGAGAACGAAGGCTATGCAGCATCCTATCTGACTGATTTTGAACATTCAAAAGAGAAGATTCTGGCAGCGAGGGCAGATCTGATTTTGATGGATATTAATATTCCGGGCATAAATGGCAGAAATCTGTTAAAGGAGATTCGGAAGGAATCGGATATCCCGGTTATCATGGTGACTAGTCGTACATCAGAGATGGACGAGGTTCTGTCGATGAGCTATGGGGCAGATGATTTTATCACGAAGCCGTATAATCCGACGATCCTGTTGCTGCGGATCGCAGCAGTGCTGAAACGGATGGAGGGAAGCCAGAATGCAGCATCCTATCGTGGAGCAGAGGTGAATTTCAGCAAAGGGACAATCCGGCTTGGTGAGAAAGAACAGGTTCTGACGAAGAATGAGATGATCATTTTCCAACGGCTGTTAAGCAGTAAGGACAAGATCGTATCCAGAGATGAGATCATGACAGATCTCTGGGATAATGAAGAATATGTAAATGATAATGCACTTACGGTTAATATCAGCAGGCTTCGGACAAAGCTTGCGGAGCTTGGACTGCCGGATGCGATCGAGACAAGAAAGAAACAGGGGTATCGTCTGATATGAGAATTTGGGAATATATAAAAGATAAAGCGGGTATTCTGATCGGTTATCTGTTATTTATAGCGATCATGTTAATTGCTTTTCGTGCGATGCGGACACCAGGGGAGCTGACGGTGATCTTTCTTGTGCTGACAGTTTTGCTTCTGGTAACTGTCATATTAACAGACTATATAAAACGCAGACATTTCTATAATTCCCTTTATGCACATATGGAGCAGTTGGATCAGAAATATCTGGTCATGGATACGTTAGAGGAGCCGGGTTTCTATGAGGGAAAGCTGGTCTATGAGGCGTTATATGAGATCAACAAATCCATGACAGAGCATGTGAAGGAGTACCGGCAGAGTGTAGATGATTTCAAGGATTTTATCGAAATATGGGTGCATGAGATCAAACTGCCGATTGCAAGTCTGGTATTGATGTGCCACAATAATCAGGATAAGATACCGAAGAAATACGAAGATCAGGTGAACCGTCTGGATGCATATGCCGATCAGGTGCTGTATTATGTCCGGGCAGAGCATGCGAGCAAAGATTATCGGTTTGATTCAGTACGAATCAAGTCGGTTGTGAATAAAGTGGCGTTGAAGAATAAAGATATGTTGCTGGAGAGTGACATTTGTCTGGATGTGCATGACGTTGGTGTCAGCGTTACGACAGATGCCAAATGGCTGGAATTCATGATAAACCAGATCATGAGCAACAGCATCAAATATATGAAGCCGGGTGAGGATCGGCAGATCCGGATCTGGACGACAAAAGCAGGTGATGATATCACACTCCATATCAGAGATAATGGAATCGGAATTTCCGAAGCAGACCTTCCTCGCGTTTGCGAAAAATCGTTCACCGGTGAGAACGGACGTCGTTTTGCCAAGTCAACAGGTATGGGCTTATATATCGTAAAAGGTCTGTGCGACCAGCTAGGACATCATCTTACGATCACTTCCAAAGAAAATATCGGAACAGACGTCGCTGTAACCTTTGGCGGAAACGACTATTATCTGGTGGATGAATAAAACTATACTTTACCATGTGCCCCTTATCTGACAGACAGATAAAAAATGCCCAATGTCTTAACCTTACAAAACTGTAACCTTCTGTAACATAAGAAAAACGACACTCTCCCTTGAAAACGATATACTCACACTTGTAAACAGGAGATGAGGTGTTGACAGGATCAACAGCTCTTAACTCAGTTATTAATAGAAAATGGTGTGTGGGTAAATCGTTTTAGTATTTCGTGGATGTTTTTATGGGGCTGTTGTTCTGACAGTGAGCAATACCTAAAATCCATAGAGCAGCCGACTGAGTGTTCTGCTATCCTGTGCCATGTCGTCGGAGCAATGGTCACAAAAAACATGTAAGTGTTACCTGAACGATTTAGTCACACACCGAATAGCAAGGAGAGATAAAAGTGGAAACAATTTTAAAGATTGAGAATATCGAAAAGTATTACGGCAACAAATCCAATATTACAAAAGCCATTGATAACATTTCATTTAGTGTAGAAAAAGGTGAGTACGTTGCGATCATGGGAGCATCCGGAAGTGGAAAGACGACACTGCTTAACTGCATTTCCACCATAGACCGTGTCAGCAGCGGTCATATCTATGTAGGAAGAGATGATATCACAAAGCTTCGCGGCAACCAGTTGAACCGCTTCCGCCGGGAAGAACTGGGATTTATCTTTCAGGATTTCAACCTGTTAGATACACTGACAGCATATGAGAACATTGCACTGGCGTTATCGATACAGAACACGCCTGCGAAGAAGATTGACGAAAAGATAAAGAAGATCGCAAAGGAGCTTGCAATCGAAGAAGTTCTGAATAAATATCCATATCAGATGTCCGGGGGACAGAAACAGAGAGTGGCATCTGCGAGAGCAATCATTACGAACCCGAAGCTGATCCTTGCCGATGAACCGACCGGAGCACTGGATTCCAAATCCGCAAAGCTGTTGCTTGAAAGTCTGAAACATCTGAATGAAGAACTGTCAGCTACGATCCTGATGGTAACACATGATTCCTTTACCGCAAGTTATGCCGGTCGCATCCTGTTCATCAAGGACGGTAAAATATTCCATGAGCTTCGCCGTGGAGCAGACAGCCGAAAAGAATTCTTCAACAAGATCATAGATGTCGTAACTTTGCTTGGAGGTGACTTAAATGACGCTCTTTAAGTTATCCCTTAGTAATATGAAGAAAAGCCTGAAGGACTATGCAATCTATTTCTTCACTTTAGTTCTTGGCGTAGCGATCTTCTATATTTTTAATGCGATCGAGACACAGACGGCGATGATGAGGATCTCCAAAGATACCAGAGAAATTGTAGAGCTGATGGCAAATATCATTTCCGGTGTCAGCGTATTCATTGCATTTGTGCTTGGTTTCCTGATCATATATGCCAGCCGATTCCTGATGAAACGGCGTAACAAAGAATTTGGATTGTATCTGCTGCTTGGAATGGGCAAATGGAAGGTGTCAAAGATGCTGTTTATCGAGACACTGATCATCGGTCTGGTTTCACTTGGCGTTGGGCTTCTTTCCGGTATCGGAATTTCCCAGCTTACCAGTCTGTTAGTTGCAAATATGTTTGAAGCGGATATGTCTTCTTATAATTTTGTATTTTCAAGTTCTGCATTTGTAAAGACCTGTTTCTATTTTGCTATCATCTATGTGGTTGTGATCCTGTTTAATACAATCGCGATCGGACGCTGCAAATTGATCGACCTGTTCCAGAGAGGCAGAAGATCAGAGACTGTTAAGATGAAAAATCCGTGGATATCGGTATTCGTATTTCTCCTTTCCGTAGCAGGACTTGGATATGCATATTACCAGATCAATTCAAATACAACAGAGCTCTATATGAAAGATATCTATTTCTGTATCGGGCTTGGATGTGTCTGCACATTTTTGTTTTTCTGGTCGGTTTCCGGTATGTTGTTCCGGTTAGTTTCTTCTATGAAACGTGTTTATTATAAAGGGCTGAATTCATTTGTCATCCGTCAGATGAGCAGTCGTGTAAATACAAATGTACTGTCAATCTCGATCATTTGTATTATGCTATTTGTTACGATCTGTGTGCTGACTTCGGCGCTTACGATCCGAAATGGTTTAAATGAGGGCTTAAGGAAGTATGCTACCGTTGATGTAAATATTACCAGACAGGTAAGAAGCTCCGATTATGATGTCGCAGCCGGTAAGGGCGCAGATGAGGATGCTTATTATGATCCGACATGGGATAAGCGCGACATTTGCGATATATATAAGGAAAAAGAAATTGACTTGCCATCTATGTTTTCAGCCTATGAAGATGTGTATATATACTCATTGCCGGATTTCACATACGGGGATACGTTCAGTGAGCAGGCAAAGGGTGAGTTCCTTGGTGACCAGCCGGTGTATGGTATGATGGATGTTATGGAAAATGTCATGACAGTGTCCGATTATAATCGTGTGGCAAAGCTGTGTGGTTTTGAAACTGTGTCGATCAAAGATGATGAATACGGAGTTGTGGCAAATTACAAGCAGATGGTGAAATACAGAGATATGTCATTGCAGGCTGGTACGACGATTCAGGTAAATGGTTATGAACTGAAGCCGGGAATGAGCAAATGTCAGGCCGGTGATGTCCAGATCTCTACGCAGGCGATTAATACTGGTATCATTATTGTGCCGGATGGGGTGCTTACAGGAGTAACTCCGATCTCTGAAAGCTTGCTTGCAATCTATAATACGACCGATACGGATAAGATCATGGCGAGAAATGAATATATCAATCTGGATGACGACACGGATGTCAGGTTGAGTCTAAATACAAAAGAAAATGTAAAAGCTGCCAGTATCGGACTTGGCGCGATCGCTTCCTTTATCGGCTTATATATCGGAATGATCTTCCTGATCTCCGGTGCAGCGATCCTCGCATTAAAGGAATTGTCAGAAAGCACCGATAATGTGGAACGATATAAGATGCTTCGAAAACTGGGTGTGGATCAGAAGATGATCAACCATGCGTTATTTGCACAGATGGGTCTGTTCTTCCTGTTCCCGCTTGCACTGGCAGTCATTCATTCAATATTTGGTTTAAAATTCAGCAGACAGATTCTTTCACTGATGGGAACCGATGACATGGGAGCAGCCATGCTTATGACCGTTGTTGTTATGGTTGTGATCTATGGCGGATATTTTCTGATCACCTATTTCAGTGGCAGAAAGATCATCAGTGAACAGTAGGGTTTCCTTGACGATGACAATATCTCGCGGTATAATTGGGGGCAGGATTATCGAACGAAGAAATGAAGGAGACTTTTTAAGATGAGTAGAATTATTTTAACCGGTGACCGTCCTACAGGACGACTTCACGTTGGACATTATGTGGGTTCCCTTTCTGAGCGTGTAAAGCTTCAGAATTCAGGAAACTATGACGAGATATATATAATGATCGCAGATGCACAGGCACTTACAGATAATGCCGAGCATCCGGAGAAGGTAAGACAGAACATTATCCAGGTTGCACTTGATTATCTGGCATGTGGGATCAATCCTGAGAAATCAACGATCTTCATTCAGTCCATGGTTCCGGAACTGACAGAATTATCTTTCTATTATATGAATCTCGTTACAGTATCTCGTGTACAGAGAAATCCTACTGTAAAATCCGAGATCAAGATGCGTAATTTTGAAGCAAGTATTCCGGTTGGATTCTTCTGCTATCCGATCAGTCAGGCAGCAGATATCACGGCTTTCCGTGCAACAGAAGTGCCGGTTGGTGAAGATCAGCTTCCTATGCTGGAACAGTGCAAGGAGATCGTTCACAAATTCAATTCCGTATATGGCGAAACCCTGACAGATCCTGAGATCGTACTACCGTCTAACAAAGCATGTCTCAGACTTCCGGGTATTGATGGAAAAGCAAAGATGAGCAAATCTCTTGGCAACTGCATCTATCTTTCCGATGAAGCAGATGAAGTAAAGAAGAAGGTTATGTCCATGTATACAGATCCAAATCATATCCGTGTGGAGGATCCGGGACAGATCGAGGGAAATTCCGTATTTACATATCTGGATGCGTTCTGTCGCCCGGAGCATTTTGAACAGTTCCTGCCGGATTATAAGAATCTGGATGAACTGAAGGAGCATTACAGTCGTGGTGGTCTTGGTGATGTTAAGGTGAAGAAGTTTCTGAACAATGTATTACAGTCAGAGCTTACACCGATCCGTGAACGTCGTAAGATGTGGGAGAGCCGTATTCCGGATGTTCTTGACATTTTAAAGGCAGGAAGCGAGGCTGCACAGAAGAAAGCAGCAGCAACTCTTCATGATGTACGTTCTGCTATGAAGATCAATTACTTTGATGCAGACGGGCTGGAGAATGATTATAAATAAAATTGACAGACATAAGAGGACGGTCGTGAAAACGGCCGTCCTTTTGTTGTACAGCAAAAAGTTGGAAAAGTTGCAAAAAACATGTACAATAAGGATGGAAAAGTTACAGAATATATGGGGAGACACCGGATATGAAAAAGACGATTTTATTATTAGGGGCAGTTGGAGTGCTTATGATGACAGGGTGTGCCGATGAAGGTATCACGACAGATTATGGAGAATGGGTAGCTACATCCGAATACAGTATGGATGGAACAACTGAGAATTACCGGACAATAGAAGTAGATGCGACAGCGGAGAAGACAGAAGCAGCATCAGAAAAAGAAATGGAGGGAAGTTCAGATCATATGAATACACAGAAAAAAGACAGCACAACAGAAAAGACAGATGGGACAGAGGAAGCGAGATATTTGTGCGAGAATTATACATTTTATAGAGTAAATGATGATGTGGACCTGGCAGGCAGTTATTTGTTGTTAAATGTATATGAGGACGAAGCACTTGCAGAATATCATGGTCTGTTTATTGGTCAGATCGTTACATTATTTGGCGATAAGGAGACAACCGAGAATAATGAGGAGTTACTGGACTATACGATCGCGGCAGAAGATAAGAATGGTAAGGTGATCTATCTGACTTTATATTATGGTGCGTCAGGACCGGCGATCGGCGGCTTTGACGGTGACGAATATATGGCGGCTGCAGAAGAGCTGGAGAAGCTTGTCAGAACGACAGAGCCGATTGACTATGAGTGTGCCAGTGTCTATGAGGATCTCGGCATGACGATCCGAATGGGAACCAGAAATGGACGGGGCTTTTATGAGACCGAGATGCCGGAAGGTATGGAAGACTTTTATAATGATATGTATTAATGAAAGACAACCGGATAAAAAGAAAACTGTATGAAACACATACAATAAGGTATAATGAATACAGACAGATTAATGCATATATAAGACAATGGATTGATAATGGAAAAGAAATAAAAAATAATTTTGAAAGCGAAAGGACAAAGAAATATGTACAAGAATATTGAAAAAAAGACAAAATTATTATTAAAGGATCAGGTAGAATATCAGGAGGGACAGGTAGTTAGCAAGACACTCGTTCAGAATGACTATGTAAGCGTGACTGTTTTCTCATTTGACAAAGGCGAGGAAATCTCTACACATGCATCCGGCGGAGATGCAATGGTAACTGTCCTTGATGGTACAGGACGTTTTACCGTAGGCGGTGAGATATTCATCTTAACAGAGGGTGAGACACTCATTATGCCAAAGGATGTTCCACATGCTGTATATGGCGAAGAACAGTTCAAGATGTTATTGACTGTATCTTTCTAAGCCTGAATTATTTGGGAGATTTTGTTGTTATGGATATTGAAATCTACAATCGTTGGGAAAAGATGTTGAAATTAAGAGAGGAACTGCTTGCTGTTGATGAAGACAGAATGGCTGGAAGAAAAGGCTATATGCTTGATGAACTGAATGTATACCTTGATAATGTGATTGGAGAAGTATAGTATATGTGGACTATATGACTAAACTATAAATTTGCCGAAATGTTCGGGGATGAGAAAAGATATCCTTCAAAATCTATAGCTGAGGTAGCTAATATTTGTAGAGGGGCTTCTCCAAGACCAATATCAGATTATTTGACTGAAGATGTAAATGGAGTAAATTGGATAAAAATTGGTGATATATCAATTGATGATATATATGTCACACATACGGCTGAAAAAATCACTAAGGAAGGAGCCAAAAAATCAAGGTATGTTACACCAGGGGATTTTATTCTTTCAAATTCCATGTCATTTGGTAGACCATATATTCTAGGTATTGAAGGATGCGTTCATGATGGTTGGTTGATAATATCTGATTATCAAGAATCATTAAACACATTATTCTTTTATTATGAGTTGAGAGCAAATCAAGTGCAGTCTCAGTTTAATGCTTTAGCAAATGGTACAACTGTGGAAAATCTTAATACAGATCTTGTTAAGGGTGTTAATATAATTGTTCCATCTATTGAATTACAAAATGAGTTTGCTGATTATGCCCAGTTTTGCGACAAATTGAAATTTGAAGTACAAAAATTAGTAAAAAATCACTTGAAATATATATATATAAAATTTCCACTAGAGTAAATCGATACTCTAGTGGAACCGTTATACTTTTGAGTTTTGCTTGAAGACATTCAAAAGCGGGTTTTCTTATAATCTCTAAGTGAGGGCTTCCTTAAGCATCCTCTTTTGTGTATTCCACAGTTCCAAACGGATGATGTGGTGGGGCGTAAATGGTAGACAGCCTGAGCGGACATTTGCCTGTGTTCTTGATGTTGTGCCATGTTCTGGCAGGAACGAATACGGCATCACCTTTACACATACGCTGCTCACAGTTCAGATTGTGTGGGCAGTTTCCTGTCATGACCATAGCATTTCCTTTTTCAACACGGATGAGCTGATCCATGTCCGGATGAAGTTTTGCACCGATATCGCGGCAAGGCGGAATGCTCATTAAGGTCATTTGCAAATGACAGCCGGTCCAGAGTGCCGTACGATAGCACTTATTCTGCTCTGCCATTTCCTGAATATTTGTTACCTGTCTCCCCTGCTGCCTCCCACGCCCCCCCTGCTGTAAGTACATTGCGAGTATTTCGTCGTGAGCTGCACATTGCCAGTAAATACGGGTGCATGTCTGAGCCGAAGGCGAGTTCGCACAGGAGTATTTACGAATAAGGCATGTGAAGCGAACAGAAAACGCAGCAAGTACTTACAGCAGGGGGACGTGGGAGGCGGCAGGGGAGACAGGCAGGAGGGCAGAATTGCCCCGTGTAAAAATTGTTAGAAAATTTTTCTAATTTCAAGAAAATTCTGTGAAATGGCTTGTATTTCATACTTCCTGCGGTAAAATATAGATAGGAACAACGGAAAAGTTGTGCCGAGTTAAAAGTGGGAAGGAGACTGATATGAAAAAAAGAAGTCATTTATTTGTAACCAGAGAAATCATAGAACAGGTTCCACAGAACAAAAGGAAGTGGTTATTGTTAGGCAGTATTCTGCCGGATATATTGGTTCATACCTATATTAAGAAGCATACCTGGAAAAGTTCATTTGATAATACAGTCAACCGGATACAGAAGCTGGAAGAAAAGGGGAAGAACAGCAGATATTCTTTCCTGAAACTCGGATATGTACTTCATTATGTGGAGGATTTCTTCACATATGCGCACAACTCCATTTTTGAAGGCGGTTTTTCTGAACATGTTGCATATGAAAGTGGATTTCAGAAGTTTTTATTTGGACATGGACATGTAGAACAGGAAGAAACGAGTCGGATCGGTGAAATGGTTCATTCTGTGGAGGAAGCGGTCGAGTATCTGAAGAAAAGCCATGCACTGTATATGACGGAGGCCGGAGATAATGAAACGGATGCACGCTATATTCGGAATGCATCAAAAACCATCGGTACATTTCTGGTACGGGCATTTGCCATGAACAGTGTGGCAGCAGAGGAGTATGTTCCGGCATACGCACTTGCTCCATCCTATCGAAAATAAAAGGCAGAGCAATCTGATATAAAAGATAATTATGACTGCCAATGAAAAATATGAAGTCACCTGATACTTTGCATTGTATCAGGTGACTTTTTATCTGATGTGTTCGGCAATCACGGATACCACGATTCCCAGAACCGCGGAAAGCAGGATCAGGGAGATCGCTGACAGCTTCTGCTTCCATTTGCGCCGGATGAAGAAATAGATTCCTGCAAGCAGGCACAGAATGATGATAGCAGGGATATTCACATCATATTCGGATAAGCTGACATACCCAGTAGACTTTAACAGCATGTTAATTCCGGTTGCAAGGATCAGGGCCAGGATAACCGGTTTGATGCCATACAGGAAGCCCTGCACGTAGGTATTTTTCGTCAGATTTTTTAAAACTGCGGCAATTAATAATATAATGAAAAAGGACGGCGTGATGACACCGAGAGTAGCGACGATACCGCCCGAAAGTCCTGCCTGCGTCGATCCGACATAGGTCGCCATGTTGACTGCAATCGGACCCGGTGTAGATTCGCAGACACCGATGAAATTGTAAAAGGCATCTTCACTCATCCAGTTATGGCGGATGACAGCATCCTGGATCAGCGGTATCATGCCGAAGCCGCCTCCGAAGCTGAACAGTCCTACTTTAAAGAATTCAATAAACAATGTTAGATATATCATTTGTCTGCATCCTCCTTTCGGATCCTTTTAAAAGAGGTACAAAAAATTCCGATGATGCCGCCTGCGAGGATCAGAAGAATTGCATTAACGGATTTGGAAAGCAGTTCTCCGATCACCATGATTATAAAAGTAACTACAAATACAAGAATTGGTATTTTTTTTCGGTCGAGTGTTTTCATCATGCTGATTCCGGTTGTAAGGATCAGAAAAGCAACAGCACATTTAATGCCAACGAAGGCATATGCTACATATTTATTTGCAATGAAAGCATCAAAAAACAGAGAAATGACAAATATAATAATAACGGATGGGATACAGACACCGAGGGTGGCTGCCAGACTTCCGCGGAAGCCTCTTTGTTTATAACCGACAAAAGTAGCGAGGTTGATCGCCAGTGGCCCGGGCGTTGATTCAGCGATCGCAATCACTTCGATCAGTTCGTCTTCCGTGAGCCAGTTCCGTTTTGCAACCACTTCTTCCCGGATCTGTGCGATCATCGCATAACCGCCGCCAAATGTAAATAATCCGATTTTGAAAAAATTAATAAATAAAGAAAATAACATATCAAATCCTCCAGACAGGAGTATAGCACAGAATCAAACTAAACTTTAGATAAAATTTTCAAATATCACTGTACATATAGAAAAAAGATGTTACAATCAAGATTGACGCTATAATAAAGTGAGTATTTTATGCACAAAAGTATGTATAATATATAGCTGAAGTCGGTGGAGGTAAGTGATGTTTAAGCAACGAGGCGCGAAGAAAACGGGTCTTAATATATTGATCATAGGATGCGGTAAGGTCGGAACGGCACTGACCAGACAGTTATGCAAGGAAGGGCATGATATAACAGTCATTGATAAAAATGCGGATAAGGTTGAGATGAACGTCAATCAGTATGACGTTATGGGAATCTGCGGAAATGGTGCAAGCTACAGCGTGCTGATGGAAGCCGGTGTGGAGAATGCCGATCTTGTGATCGCAGTAACAAATTCTGACGAGCTGAACCTGCTTTGTTGTACGATCGCAAAACAGGGACGTGACTGCGCAACGGTAGCGCGTGTCAGAAATCCGGACTACAGCAAGGAGATAAAATATCTGAAAAAGAGTCTGGGACTTACCATGGTCATCAATCCGGAGCTTGAAACAGCAACGGAGGTTGCGCGTGTACTTTATATGCCGACGGCTTTGGAGATCAATTCCTTTGCACATGGTCAGGCAGAGATGACGAAGATCAAGATTCCGGAGCATAATATGTTAGACGGACTGTCTGTGGCACATCTTGGTCAGCAGCTTATGGATCGAGCGAAGAATATCAATATTTTGATTTGTGCGGTTGAAAGAGATGGAGAAGTCTATATTCCATCCGGTCATTTTAAACTGCATGCAGGAGATGTTCTTTCGTTTGTAGGATCCCGTCCGATGAGCCGTGCATTTCTTGATTTTATCGGATTCAAGACAAATCGTGTCAGTGATGCGATGATCGTCGGCGGTGGTGACGTTGCATATTATCTTGCAAGTCAGTTGATCAATATGGGAATCAATGTAAAGATCATTGAGAAAGAGAAGGATCGTTGTGAGCGACTCAGTATTCTGCTTCCGAAAGCAGTTATTATCAATGCAGACGGAACCGATCAGGACGTATTAAAGGAAGAAGGCTTAAGCAATGC
This sequence comes from Clostridium sp. AM46-21, assembly GCF_003480025.1. Lineage (NCBI taxonomy): Bacteria > Bacillati > Bacillota > Clostridia > Eubacteriales > Clostridiaceae > Clostridium > Clostridium sp. AM46-21. Next base: position 45,464 of record NZ_QUIB01000003.1, on the reverse strand, counting down.
AGAATCCTTTGTTGCTTTAACCGGGATTGACGAGGAAAATATCCTCCTGACACTGCACGCCAGACATGTTTCAGATGCAAAGACCATCACGAAGATCAACCGTAGTAATTTCAAGGAAATAATTAATAATTTGAACCTTGGAAGTGTATTTTATCCGAGTTTTATTACAGCGGAGACTATTACTGCTTATGTTCGTGCGAAATCAAATACACGTTCCATGAACAGCAGTGTGCAGACGTTATATCATATGTTTGATTTCCGGGTAGAGGCGATCGAGTTCCGTGTGGATGAAGCATCCGAGGTAACGGGTAAGCCACTGATGGATCTGAAGTTAAAGAAGGATGTGCTGATCGCATTTATCAATCGAAACGGTACGATCATTACACCATCCGGTCATGATACGATCGAAGTCGGGGATACCGCTATGGTAGTAACGACCCATACAGGATTTAATGATATCAGGGATATTCTGGTATAAGTAATGAGTATTTTTGTAAAAGGGAAAACAGGAAGCTATGAATCGGTCAATGATTTTATACGTAGTCGGACATGTGATCATGCTGGAGGGGGTTATGCTTCTTCTGCCATGTCTGGTTTCGTTGATTTATCAGGAAAGTGAAGGAATTGATTATCTGGTGATGGCAGTCATCTGTATGCTGCTTGGAGCCATCATTGTAAAACATAAACCTAAAGTAAATGTATTCTATCTGAAAGAGGGTTGTATCGCTACAGCATTGAGTTGGATAGCACTGAGTATATTTGGTGCACTTCCAATGTGCATATCAGGAGATATCCCATCTTTCACAGATGCGTTATTTGAGACGATCTCCGGTTTTACAACCACAGGAGCCAGTATCTTAAACGATGTGGAAGCATTATCCCGGACGACGTTGTTCTGGCGAAGCTTTACACACTGGATCGGTGGCATGGGTGTGCTGGTGTTTCTGCTTGCGGTATTGCCGCTTAGTGGCGGATCAAATATCAATCTGATGAAAGCAGAGAGCCCGGGACCTTCTGTTGGTAAGCTTGTACCGAAGATCAAGTATACGGCGCGAATATTATATGTTATCTATATTGTATTAACGGCTATAGAGATCATCTTGTTAATAGCCGGGAAAATGCCGGTATTCCATGCATTCTGTACCGGATTCGGAACAGCGGGTACAGGTGGATTCGGAACAAAGAATGATAGCTTTGCCAGCTTTTCGCCATATCTGCAGTGGGTGGTAACGATCTTTATGATCTTATTCGGTGTGAATTTTAATGCATACTATCTGATTTTATTTGGCAATATCAAAAAGGCATTGAAGATGGATGAGGTGCGAACCTATTTCCTCATTATTGTGGCGGCGATCGCAGTTCTTGTATTGAATCTGATTCATACAATGGATGGATTCTGGACAGTACTCCGTCATGCATCGTTCCAGGTCGCTTCGATCATAACAACAACCGGATTCTCCAGTGTGGATTTTGACCTGTGGAACCAGACATGTAGGACGATACTGGTTATTCTGATGTTCATTGGTGCATGTGCAGGCAGTACCGGTGGTGGTATCAAGGTATCCCGATTTATCATCGTGGTAAAAAGTGTGATAAAAGAGTTGAATTCCTATCTGCATCCAAAAAGTATCAAGAAGATCAAAATGGACGGCAAGCCGGTAGAGCATGAAGTGGTACGTGCGGTAAATGTATATTTTATAACATTTATCATCCTGTTTACAACATCCGTACTGCTGATCTCCTTTGAGGGAAAAGATATGACATCAAACTTTACTGCGGTTGCGGCAACGATCAATAACATCGGACCGGGACTGGAGCTGGTAGGACCAACGAAGAATTTTAATGTATATGGTACATTTTCCAAATATGTGTTGATGTTCGATATGCTTGCCGGAAGACTGGAGCTGTTCCCATTGCTCTTGTTGTTCTATCCGCCGGCATGGAAAGAATTACTGGCGGTCAGACGCAGAAAATAACAGGCCAATTAATGACCGGATATATGATGTACATGATATTAAAATGTGTTGCAGCAGATTCAGGGAAACAAATCCAGATAACTATGAACTTGAAATGCGGTCATCAGTTCAAAACGAGTGGACGGATCATCTAAAGCAAGATGTAAGTCCTCCCTTAATATACGGACACGATAATTGACGGTGTTCCTGTGACAGAACAGGGCACCGGCAATTTTTTGTATACTGCCATCACAGAGCAGATACTGATAGAGTGTTTCCAGATAATTCGTATGGTGCTGCTCATCGTATGTAATGATGGATCCCAGGGTATCGTTTACATATTCTCTAAGAACATCCATATCACTTACAGATAAAAGAAGCTTATAGAATCCCATATCATCGAAGAAGAACAGGCTACTGTTCTTTTTTTGTGCCATCAGGGCGGCGCACCGTCCCTGTAAAAATGCCTGACTTAATCCAATCAGATCTTTGGTTGGCGCACTGATTCCGATATACATGGAAGTTGTTCCGGCAGATTCTCCCATATAATACAGAAGCCGTGTAAGCTCCTGTTCAAGCCGTTCATTTGACCGTGCGGGGCTGATCAGCAGAGTATAGTTGGTGCCGTTGACAAATGTATATGGCAGATTATAGATTCTGACCAGACGTGTCAACAGATTCTGAAGAAAACTTCCGGCGGTATTTGCATAACCGGATGAGATGGTGGAATGCTCAGACTGCTGGATAGAGGTATTTGTCTGTGCAGCGGTTGGTTTCATGGATGCTGTATCACGCAGATCTGATATATATACGAGATGGTATTGTGCATCCGCCTGAAAACCATGTTCATATAAGACAGGCAGGCTGATTTCCATCAGAGCTTTGTCATTTGGGTGAAGGATCACGCGCGAAAGGGCTGTTGAGATTGCCTGACTGGTCTGGGTATCATCAAATATCCGATTGTAATAATCGTGTGTGATATCGAAGATCCGCGTTTCCCATGGCATAAGAAAGAGCGGGTAATGCTTCCGATCGCACAGCATACGGATACGGTCGGAGATATCGGAACGGTTCAGATGTCCGCCGATATTGATAATAAGGCCGCAGGTTTTATGCTCGATCAGCCCTTTGATGAAGTTATATAACCAGTATTCATTTCCGCATAGAACGCCGGTCGTAATGATCAGTTCACCGCCGTGCAGAAATTCCAGCGTGCCGGGATCTTCTGATATATAGACCCAGTTCATCAGATGATCCAGTCCTTCTTCCCCTGCGATCAGATCCAGACCATAGGTGCTTTTTGTTTCTTTATATAAATCTCTTAATAGTATTGCCATGTTCAGGATTCCTTTCTTAGTAGCACATGATAATTATCACTCGTCTATGTATAAGAAGTCCGTTCAATCAAAATATGATCTGCGCGTATCGGCTTGGCGGTGGTTTATTGATTTGAAGCAGTTTGAACATGATTGCCTAATATTTACTTAATTATATAAGGTTTATATTAGCTGCTGCTTAATATATTAAACCATTGATTTGTGCTGCTTATTACAATAATCCAACAATATCATAGAAAATATGTGCCTGTCAAACATATGCTTGTGCTGTCAGCACAAAACAGGGCGGGAGTTTTGTGCTGATGGGATATGGTGATCGGCTTTTATGAATGGCATACTGTAGAAAATTTACAAGAGCAAATAAATGAGCGGCACAGATATAAAGGCCGTCCGTATAAGAAGATGGAGGATGATACATATGTTAAGAACAGATTTACCGGAAATAATAACAGAGACTTTACCCGGCCCTAAGGCACAGGCAATCATAGACAGGAGAGCGCAAGCCGTTCCAAATGCGATCCGTTGCGGATATCCGGTTGTTATAGAACGTGGTGAAGGAGCCATGATCGAGGATGTCGATGGCAATAAGTTCTTGGATTGGATCGGCGGTGTCGGTGTATTGAATATCGGATTTTCCCAGCCGGAAGTCGTTGAAGCAGTAAAAGCACAGGCAGATAAATATTTCCATGGCATGTTCAATGTCGTAACACATGAAGGCTATGTAGCGCTCGCAGAGAAGTTATCCGGCATTGCACCTGTAAAGGGCGACAGCAAGAAAACCTTCTTTGCAAATAGTGGAGCAGAAGCAGATGAGAATGCCGTTAAGGTAGCAAAGGCATATACAAAGCGTCCGAATATCATCGTATTCTCCGGGGCATTCCATGGAAGAACGCATTTTACAATGGCGATGACATCCAAGAAAGCATATGCAAAAGATATGGGACCGTTAGCAGCCGGTGTGTTCCGTGCACAGTTCCCATATTATTATAGAAATCCGGAAGGAATGCCTGAGGATAAGGCAGTTGATTATTATATCAAATCTATCTACGATGTATTTGAACAGTGTGCAGCAGCAGACACGATCGCAGCAATCGTTGTTGAGCCTCTTCAGGGTGAGGGTGGTTTCATTCCTGCTCCGATCGAATGGGTAAAAGCAGTTCGCAGGATCTGTGATGAAAATGGTATCCTGTTGATCGCAGATGAGGTACAGAGCGGTTTCTGCAGAACCGGTCGTATGTTTGCTTCTGTTTACTGGCAGGAGGCCGGTGTAGAGCCGGATATCATCGCAACAGCAAAATCCATCGCAGCCGGCGTGCCATTATCAGCCATTATTGCAAGAACTGAGGTTATGGATGCAGTCCCGGCAGGAACGATCGGTGGAACCTATTGTGGAAATCCACTGGCATGTGCCGCATCCTTAAAGACAATCGAGATCATGGAGAGAGATCATCTGGCAGAGCGTTCCTGTGAGATCGGTAAGAAAGTGACAGAGCGTTATCTGGAAATGAAGAAGAAATATCCGGTTATCGGTGATGTCAGAGGTCTTGGCGGTATGATCGGTATCGAATTTGTAAAAGATCAGGAAACAAAGGAACCGGATGCAGCATTTACATCTGACCTGATCCAGACCTGTGCGAAGAAAGGTCTGTTAGTAGAAGGTGCAGGAACCTACAACAATGTAATCCGTTTCCTTGCACCACTTGTAATGACAGATGAGCAGCTTGCAGCCGGTCTTGATATTTTTGAAGCATCTATTAAGGAATGCCTGAAACATTAATAATCATTAGAAATTATAAGAAATAATATTTAATGGTTTAAAATCATTTTAAATTAGCGTAAATACAGTCATTTTGGATAATGAATTGTTCCAAATGGAGCAATCCGTTGCCTGAAATGGCTGTTTTTTGTTAAAAACAGTATATAATTATGTTTAAATATAATGTAACCGGATCATTTATAAATCTTAACCGCTCCGCAATAGAGATGATGGCATTTTGATGCATTTGGATGCTATAAACATGGAGTGAACTCCAGAAAAGGGAGAATTATATAAAAAGACGGGAGGTATGCAGGGAAAATTGAAGAAATTATGGCTTAGAATAGTATTATTCATAGCAGGATTTGCAGGAGTATTCATATTTCTGTATCCATTTGTTACGAAGGGGATTAAAAACATAGGAAATCTTACGGGAGTTGTTCTTGGCATCTGCCTGATCTTATATGCGGCATGGTTCCACAGAGTGAATCGCTGGGTGAAAAAATGGATGACCCGGACTGCCGGAAAAGTAATATGCGGGATCGTTTTGCTGATTGTATTAGTTGCAGTTGGATTTGCGGCAGCAGGTACGATATGCATGATACGGGCATCGAAGAGCACTCCGAAGGATGAAACGGTTATGATCGTGCTTGGCTGTGGTGTAAATGGCGACCGCCCAAGCCTAATGCTGACGGAACGCTTAGATGCGGCATATGATTATCTGAACACACATGAAGAGGTTGTGTGTATTCTGTCCGGTGGACAGGGAAAAGGTGAGAATATCAGCGAAGCGGAATGCATGTACCGGTATCTGACAGAAAAAGGCATTGCGCAGGACCGTTTATATAAGGAAGACCGGTCAACCTCGACCAGAGAGAATCTTCTATATTCAAAGAAGATCATAGAGGAGAAGAATCTGGATCCGCAGGTTATTATCGTAACAAATGAATTTCATGAATACCGTGCATCTGTTATTGCAGAACATACAGGTATAAAACCATCGGCGGTGTGCGGGAAAACAGCGTGGTGGTTATTGCCAACTTATTATCTGAGGGAGCTTTACGGAATCGTCTTTGAATGGATTTTTTAGATAGCTTAAACAAAAAACTTAAGAATCTTAAAAATTTAGATACAAAAAGGATGTAATTTTCTGGTATAACCTGACTTAACAAATCTTAACAACACCTGACGCATACTTGAATTATAGATGCAAATGCTATAATGTTGGGGTGGTTATTGAAAGTTAAAATCAAGGCATATTAGAAAAAGAGAGGATATGGTTATGATTTTAGAAAATAACAAAACAATAGATGGAGAGAAGCAAAAGGGATTGCTGTCCGAACAGGAAGCGAAAATTCTGATCGTAGATGATGAAAAGGATATTCGGAAGCTTGTAGGTATTTACCTGAAAAAGCAGGGATATAAAACACTGGAAGCAGAGAATGGACAGATGGCGATCAATGTTATGAAAGAACATTCGGATATTGATCTGGTTATTATGGATATTATGATGCCTGGAATGTCGGGAACCGAAAGCTGTGCGGCTATCCGGGAATTCTCATCGGTTCCGGTGCTGTTCTTAACAGCCAAGACACAGGAGCCGGACAAAAATGAGGCATATGATATTGGTGGAGATGATTTCTTAAGCAAGCCTTTTGAACAGGGTGAGCTGATCCGGAAGGTGAAAGCACTGATCCGACGTTATAATGTTTATAAAGGAAGAGAAGATAATGCGGATGGAATACTTCGTGTCGGAACAATATCGATCGATCCATACAAGCGTGTGGTAACGAAAGAAGACGAAGTCATCCATCTGACGGATAAAGAATTTGCACTGCTGTTTTTTCTTGTGAAGAATCGTGGTAGATCCTGGAATCTGGATGAACTATATGAGAATATCTGGCAGGAAAAATATCTTCCTTCATCGTCCAATACGGTCATGGTGCATGTGCTCAGGCTTCGACAGAAGATCGAGGAGAATCCGGCACAGCCTGAGATCATAAGAACGATTTATGGAAAAGGATATCAGGTGGATTAAAGCCTGAAAAGGTCAGACGGAATGAAAGACAGAGAAACGAGACAAAAGAATAGACGGGAAAAAAGAACAGACGAGAAGCTTACTTTAAATACGAAGCTGGTTCTGGTTATTGCAGGAAGTCTGTTACTTGCAGTCGGTTTGTTCTTCGTCTGGCTGAAAACTACAGTATATATAATTGACAAAAAGTATCTGGACGAGACAGCCACAGCCCGGCGAACAGACGAGAAGATCGACCGCTTTTCCGATTATGTCAGGGATAATAAGGTAAAATCAACAGATATGAATGCTATTCTCAGATGGCAGCAGGAAGAGGGAAGTGTATATCTTCTTGTATATCAGAATGAGAATGTAATATATGATTCAACAAAACAGAAAAGACGTACCGCGATGGAGCGTTTTTTTAATAAGATAACAAATGGAAACAAGAAGGGCAGAAAGCTTGCAGAGTCTGAAGAAGACAAGAAGCAGATGCTGAATAATATTAAAAACAAACGGCTGGTTGAGATTTACAGGAAGAAAAAAGAATATAAGAGACAGACAGAAAAGACAAATGAAAATGTTGGCAATGATATAGCATCTTCTGAGTCAGAATATAAAGAAACAAATCCGGTCGATACTTCAGATGTAGAAGAATTAGCATCTCAATATGGAAATTATGCATTTTATTCTGTGCGGTTCGAGGATGGTCTGTATGATGTCTGTATCGTGGATTACTCAGAGAAAAGAGTTTACTATTTCTGGATGACAATTGGTTTTCTGGTGTGCTCGTTTATCTTTATGATGTTTGTTATGATCTATAACGGTCGTGTGGTAAAGCGTGTAAGACGTTTGACACGGGAGGTATCCAGAATCAAAAAGAACGATATCAATGCAGCTATCACAAAATCCGGAAATGATGAGATCTATGTGCTGGCGGATAATATTGACAGTATGAGAAATTCGATCATTCAGCAGATGAGCAAAGAAAAAGAAGCCTGGCAGGCGAACCGGGATCTTGTCACAGCAATGGCACATGATATCCGGACACCGCTTACGGTATTGAATGGGTATCTGGATCTTCTGGAAACAAGTGAATTTGATTCGGAAGAAGAGTATAAGCAGTACGTTGATATCTGCGTGGATAAGGCAGGGCAGTTAAAAGATCTGTCAGATAAGCTGTTCCGTTACTTCTTCGTATATTCCGGACATACGGATGAACTGAAGATGGAAAAGTTTCCGGCAAAAGAATTTTTCCAACAGATGATCGGTGAATATATGTGTCTGTTAGAAGAAAAAGGAATTACATTCCAGATTAAGACGGAGGATAATTCACCGAAGATACAGATTGATGCCCCATATCTGAAACGGTTGTTTGATAATATATTTACGAATATAAGAAAATATTCGGATTACAGCAAACCGGTAGATATTAAGTACAGTACATCGGATACGAAGGTAACATTGGTGATCAGTAATCATATAAGCAAAAACAGAAATGAAGCAGAAAGCACAAGGATAGGAATTAAGACCTGTGAGAAAATTGCACAGGAAATGAACATAGACTTTTCAGTAAAAGAGAAGAAAGGGCAATATACAGTAACACTTGTATTTGCAATCGTGGAATAAAGGAGGTCCGGACAGGTTCCGGTAAAGAAAGATATGAAGAATGTACTTGAATTTATTGAAGGCTCAGTAGCTAAATATCCAGACAAATTAGCAGTTGCCGATGTTAACGGAGGACTCACTTATAAAGAACTGGAGAAAGCTGCAAAACAGGTTGGAGCATGGTTATATCAGGGACTTGGCGGATGCAAGAATCGTCCGGTTGTTGTACTTCTTGATAAGGAGCCGAAGAGTGTGGCAGCATTCATGGGTGCTGTATATAGCGGAAACTTTTATGTGGTCATAGATGCGGAGATGCCGGTTGACAGAGTGAATAAGATCTTAAAGGCATTGAAACCGGAGGCTGCCATAACCGATAATAAGCATCTCGATAAAGCAAAAGAACTGCATGTTGAAACAGAGGACGGCAAGGGCTATGCACCAAAGATTTTCAATCTGGATGAGATGGATCAGGAAGCAGACCAGAGTTGTCTGTCAAAGGTAAGAGCCAATATGATCGATACGGATCCGGTGTATGCATTATTTACTTCCGGTTCGACAGGTGTTCCAAAGGGTGCGGTTATATCACATGCAAATATTCTTTCTTATATTACATGGTATACAGAAGCCTTTGATATCAACGAGACAACAATATTTGGAAATCAGACCCCATTTTATTTTAGTATGTCTGTTTCAGATTTATATAGCACATTGAAAAATGGCGCAACATTGTATATAATACCAAAAGCATATTTTTCATTCCCAATTAAGCTCATGGAATTCCTGAATGAGAAAAAGGTTAATACGATCTACTGGGTTCCATCGGCGCTTTCAATCATTGCAAATTATAAGATGTTCCAGTATGCTAAGCTTCCGGATCTGAAAAAAGTGTTATTTGCAGGCGAGGTTATGCCGACAAGACCATTGAATTACTGGATCGAGAATCTGCCGGATGCCATGTATGCAAACCTGTTTGGCCCGACAGAGACAACCGATATTTGTACCTACTATGTGGTAAACAGAAAGTTTCGTGACGATGAGCCACTTCCAATGGGAAATGCATGTAACAACTGTGATGTATTTGTACTTGGAGAAGATGGCAAGGTGGTTTCGCCGGAGATCAATCCGGAGACAGGCTTCAGTGCAGAAGGTGAATTATATGCCAGAGGTTCCTTTGTCGCTCTTGGATATTATGGAAATGAAGAAAAGACAAAAGAAGCCTTTGTCCAGAATCCGTTAAACCCGAATTATCCGGAACTGATCTACAAGACAGGTGATCTTGTAAAATATAATAAATATGGCGAACTGGTCTATATATCAAGAAAAGATTATCAGATCAAACATATGGGTTACCGTATCGAGCTCGGCGAGATCGAAGCGGCTGCCGGTGCAATCGAAGGTATCCGAAGCTATGCATGTATCTACGATGATGCAGAGGATAAGATCGTATTTATATATGAAGGTAAGAAACTGGATGATGCATTCCTGCTTGGGGAATTCAAGAAAAAAGTTCCACATTATATGGAACCGAACCAGTTTGTAAGAGTGAAGAGTATGCCACACAATCAAAATGGAAAAATTGATCGTAAGTGGTTGAAAAATAACTATAAATTATAAGAAATGAGGAAAAAGAAATGGATGAATTATTAGAGATTTTAAACGAAGTAAAACCAGGTGTTGATTTTGAAAATGATACAGACCTGATCGGCCATGGCGTCTTAGATTCCATCACAATGGTAACACTTGTTATGGAATTAAATGATGCATTTGATATCGAGATCACACCTGTAGATATCGTTCCAGAGAACTTCAAAACAGTTCAGACGATCTATGATATGATCCAGAGACTCAGTGATGATTAATTAGTTTACAGACTGAGGAAAAAAGAAATACTGGGAATAAACCGGACGGTCTTTTGTAATACATACAGAAAATGGCTGCCCGGTAGATTTTCGGTATCAGTGATAGGGAGAAAAAAATGTCTTATACATCTATAGCTTATTTGGGATTTATATTGATGGGATCCTTCTTTTTCTACTCGATCGTGCCATTAAAGCACAAATGGAAGGTTCTGCTGATATTCAGTTATCTGTTCTATTTTATTAATTCCGGAAAATATATTGTATTTATATTGTTTAGTACCTTGTCGATTTATTTTGGCGGTCTGCTGCTGAATAAGATTGATGATGGCTTCAGTATGGCAAAGAAAGCCTTGCCAAAGGAAAATAAAAAGGAATTCAAGTCGATCATCGGATGGCAGAAAAAATGTGTCTGTGTATCTATTGTATTATTAAATCTTGGTATTCTTGTATATCTGAAATATTCCGTATTCTTCGGACAGGTGTTCTGTGATATATTAAGTATTTTCCATATTAAGATATCCAATCCAATGCAGAATATGATGCTGCCGCTTGGTATCTCGTTCTACACCTTATCGGCGATCAGCTACATTGTAGATGTATACCGTGGTAAATACAAAGCCTCCGATAATCTTGGAAAGGTTGCTTTGTTCCTGGTATTCTTCCCACATATCGTGGAAGGCCCGATCGGACGTTTTGATCTGCTGGGAGATCAGGTATATGAAGGACATCCGTTTGATTATAAAAATGCAACGATGGGACTTCAGCTTGTGTTCTGGGGCCTGTTTAAGAAGATTGTAATTGCTGACCGTGCAAATATGTATGTAAATCAGATTTTTAATTTCCATGATCAGTATGATGGACTGTATGTCATCATAGGAATGCTGTTGTACACCTTACAGTTGTATGCAGAGTTCTCCGGTTGTATGGATATCGTCCGCGGTAGTGCGCAGATGTTTGGCATCGAGATGTCAGAAAACTTTGCAAGACCGTTTATATCAAAGACAGTCAGCGAGTTCTGGAGAAGATGGCACATGACACTTGGTGCATGGTTTAAGGATTATGTATTCTATACCATCTCTCTATCCAAGGCATTTATGAAGCTGAGCAAGAAGACAAGAGAGAAGTTCAATGCGTTCTTTGCAACCCTGATCCCGACCTCTATTGCCATGCTTGCAGTATGGTTTGGAACCGGTATCTGGCATGGAGCAAGCTGGAAGTATGTCATGTACGGTATTTATTACTGTCTGATCATGATCCTCGGACTTTTGACAGAACCATTATTCAGAAAATTATTTGAAAAAATGCATGTGAACCGCGAAGGTAAGATCTATAAGGCTCTTCAGGTTGTGAGAACCTTTATCTTTGTTAATATCGGTATGCTGATGTTCCGTGCAGATGATCTGAAGATCTTCGGACAGATGTTTATATCGATGTTCCGGAATCTGTCATGGGATCCGATCCGTTATGGTGAATTGTTTGATGTCCGGATTGGTATGAGTGATTTCCTGTTACTGCTTTTTGGAGCAATTGTGTTGCTGTTGGTTGGCTTGTATCAGGAACAGGGACGTCATATCAGAGAAGATATTGCAACAAAGAATATTGTATTCCGTTGGGTATTATATTATGGACTGATCTTTTCCGTGATCATCCTTGGAGCATATGGAAGCGGATATGAAGTCGCAGGCTTTATATACGCACAATTTTAGGATAGATGGTGAACGATATGAAAAAAGACAAAACAAAAAATATAATAAAATGTATCCTGTTTTTCATCATTTTCTGTGTACTGATGGGAGTTCTGTCGGTTGTGTTCTATCCGAAGACCAGTGACCCGGAAGGTGGTTTGTCAAATCCGAATGCCAGAGGCTTCTATGGAGAACCGAGAAATTCGCTGGATGTTGTTGTCATGGGAAACAGTAACGCATACAGTGCCTACTCTCCAATGATGATGTGGAAGAACTATGGAATTCCAACCTATGTTGCGGCGGAGGGAGCGCAGAATATTGCAGAGACAGTCAATGTCCTTCAGGAAGTACTGACCTGCCAGAAACCGAAGCTGGTTGTTTTGGATGTGGATCTGTTGTGGCAAGGTAAGACACAGGTATCCAGAGTAGAGGGAAATGTCAAATCCCTGATCTATAAATATATTCCGATCATGAAGTATCATGACAGGTGGAAAACACTGGCACTTAAGGACAGCTTTAAGAAAAAATCATATACTTATCGTTCCAGTACAAGAGGTCAGTATCTGAGCAGAACGGTTATGGCTTATACAGGTGAAGATAAGATGGTAGAGACAAAGGATATTGAACCGGTACCGAAGTCTTCCAGAATTTTTCTTAAGATGTTCCTGGATATCTGCAAAGAAAACAATGTTGAAGTTATGTTTGTTGAGATGCCGACAGCAAGCTCATGGAATTATAAAAAACATAATGGTATGACACAGTATGCGAAGAAATTAGGAATCCCATTCCTTGATCTGAATACGGTAAAGGGCAAAAATAAGATCAACTGGGGAACAGATACCAGAGATGGCGGAAAACATCTGAACTGTTACGGTGCAAGAAAAGTAACAAGAGAGATAGGAAAATATATTTCAAAACATTATTCATTTGAAAATAAGAAAAAAGACTCCCGGTATACTGACTGGAATAAACAGTATAAGGTATACAAAAAGTATATGAAGAATCCTGCAACTGTTATTACGGTAGATGAGAATGGCGAACAGACTCAGACAACCGTTGAGGCTGAAAAAATAAATAAACAATCGGCCGGAAAAAAGGATAAAAAGAAGGACAAAAAGAAAACGAAAAAAAGCAGTGACAAGAAAATTACGACAACTACAAAAAACAATAAGTAATAAATAATATGAACAGGAATGATCAGAAGGATTGAAAGAATCAGAAGACAATTCCTGTGAGAAAAGAGATTGTTTTGTATCGGTAAAAGATACAGGATGATCTCTTTTTATCTGTAAAGAGTGTTGGGTGATGAGAAACGATTTGTAATAGATAATTTTATTTGTGTAAATACATGGATGTTGTGATAAAATGGCAATGAAATGTAAATAATAGTTGCAGAAATATAGAATTATACAGGCATACCGAAAAATAAGCGAAAATATGGCAGTATACGATGCTTTTACAGATGTCTGGCAGCAGGATATGATAGGAGGATATGGAATATGAAGATTTTATTTTATGATACGAAGAAATATGACAGAGATTCATTTGAAAAGATATTACCGGAATATTCAGATCTGGAGGTAGAGTTTTTAGAAGCAGACCTTTCGCCGAGAACAGCAGCTCTTGCAAAAGGATATGATGCGATCTGTGCATTTGTAAGTTCCGATGTCAGTGAAAAAGTAGTTGAGTGTCTGGCTGAAAATGGTGTAAAATTAGTGTTAATGCGCTGTGCCGGATTCAATAATGTAGATCTGGATGCAGCAAACCGTTGTGGTATCACGGTGCTCCGTGTTCCGGGTTATTCACCGGAGGCGGTTGCAGAGCATGCGATGGCACTGGCACTTGCGGTTACCAGAAGAATTCATAAGAGCTATATCAAGGTTCGTGAGAATAATTTCAGTCTGGTAGGTCTTACAGGTATGAACTTCTATGGCAAGACCGCGGGTATCATCGGAACCGGTAAGATCGGAGCAGCTATGTGCCGGATCTGTCATGGATTTGGCATGAAGGTTCAGGCATATGATATGTACCGGAATCCATCCCTGGATTTTGTAGAGTATGTGGATCTGGATACGCTGTTATCGACCAGTGATCTGATCTCTCTTCACTGTCCGCTGACAGATGATTCGTACCATATGATCTGCACAGAGACGATCAATAAGATGAAGGATAATGTGATCCTTGTAAATACATCGAGAGGCGCCCTGATCAAGACGGAGGATCTGATCACGGGAAATCGGAATAAGAAATTCTTCGGTATCGGTCTGGATGTGTATGAGGAAGAAACAAATAATGTATTTGAGAATCGTGAGGATGATATTCTGGAATCCTCGATCACGGCAAGACTGCTGTCATTCCCGAATGTCATTGTAACCTCCCATCAGGGCTTCCTGACAGAAGAAGCACTGGAAGCAATCAGCCGTACCACACTGGACAATGCGAGAGATTATGAGAATGGCACGATCAAGGATATAAACGCCGTGTAGAAAAGGAAACGATTATGCAGAATTACAGATTTCTGATCGCCTATGATGGAACAAGATATCATGGGTGGGAACATAAAAAAGACGTTGTGACCATACAGGGAAAGATCGAATCAGTGCTTTCCCTGATGGCAGGCGAAGAAGTACGGATCAACGGAGCGGGAAGAACCGATGCAGGTGTGCATGCAAGGGCAATGGTCGCAAGCGGCCCGGTTCCGACAGATAAGACACCGGAGGAGATCCGAGATTATATGAATCATTATCTGCCGGATGATATCTGCATTTTGGAGGTTACTCCGGCAGCAGAACGGTTTCATGCAAGATTTAATGCAAAGGGCAAGCATTACCGTTACACGATCTATCGTGGCAGGCTGAAGCCGGTATTTGACCGGAAATACGTCTGGACTCTGGATGAGGGTGAGACGATCGACTGTGAACGGATGCGTAAGGCAGCAGCTTATCTGGTCGGTGAACATGATTTCAAGAGCTTCTGTGGCAATAAGCAGATGAAGAAATCGACGGTTCGGAAGTTATCTGCGATCGATATTAAGGAAGATGGCGATTATGTGATTCTTGATTTCCACGGAGCCGGATTCTTACAGAATATGGTTCGTATCCTGACCGGTACTCTGGTAGAGGTCGGGGCAGGCAGAATGGAACCGGCATACATGGAAGAGGTGCTTACAGGCCGGTGCAGACAGCTCGCAGGGCCGACCGCACCACCACAGGGCTTGTGCCTGATGCAGGTTGATTATGAAAAAAAGTAATATGGAGTAAGTAGTACAAATGAATGAATTTAAAAATGGGCTGAAGGATGGAATCCCGATCGCCCTGGGGTATTTTGCAGTTAGTTTTAGTTTTGGTATTCTTGCGATCAAAGGCGGACTCAGTGTCTTTCAGGCAGTTCTTACCAGCGTTACAAATGTTACAAGTGCCGGTCAGTTTGCCGGACTTCAGATCATCATTGCCGGGGGAACGATCCTTGAGGTGATCCTTACCCAGCTTATCATCAATCTGAGATATGGTCTGATGAGTCTTTCACTTACGCAGAAGTTAGCTGACGATGTAGGCATCTGGAAGCGTCTGATCATCGCATTTGCAAATACAGATGAGATCTTTGCAGTTGCAATGGGATATTTCAAAGAAGTGACCTTTCCGTATATGTTAGGACTTCAGATCCTTCCGATCCTTGGCTGGGGCGGTGGTACATTTGCCGGAGCAGTAGCCAGCGGGCTGCTTCCAAAGTCTGTGTGCAGCGCACTCAGTCTTGCACTTTATGGCATGTTCGTGGCGATCGTTGTTCCGGTTGCCAAGAAGTCAAAATCTGTGTTATTTGTGGTATGCGTGGCAGCTTTGTTCAGTATCCTTTTATATTATGTTCCGATATTCCACTTTATCTCGACCGGAATATCGATCGTTATATGTACAGTAGCGGCAGCAGCAATCGGTGCGATCGTTGCACCGGTTAAGAAAAAAGGAGTAGAATAGAGATGAGTGTATATACATATATTATCGCAATGGCGGTTGTCACATATCTGATCCGTGCGGTGCCATTGGTGTTATTCAGGAAAAAGATAGAGAATCAGTTTTTAAGTTCGTTTTTATACTATGTGCCATATGCCTGCCTGACGGCACTTACCCTTCCGGCGATTTTCTACAGTACGGAAAGTGTTATCAGTGCGATCGCAGGATTTGTCGTAGCGGTTATCCTTGGTATTCGTGAAAAAGGGCTGGTAGTCGTAGCTGCCGCCGCCTGTGTGACGGTGTTTGTAGTGGAGAGAATATTGGCATTTTTATAGAGGGTTGTGAATCCGAAAAGTGAGGACAAAGAACTTGCTATATCGCCGACCTGGAATGTAAAAGACTTTTGACACGCTAAAAACCTTGATGTCAATGTCCTTTGATAGCGAAAATATGACTTTTTGATTAGTATGAGTATACTAGGAGGTGAAGAGATGGAACTCGGAAAACAAATAAAAAAACATCGTCAGGAAGTACAATTATCCCAAGAGAAGTTAGCCGATCGAGTTTATGTTTCAAGACAAACAATCTCAAATTGGGAAAATGAACCGCTATGGAAAAATCTACACTAAAATGCTGATTGTCACTGCAGTTTCGGCAGTTCCGCTATTTATGTGGCTTGGCGTTTGGGCATTCATCCCTTGGGGAATCATTTGGGCACTCTCTATGTACTTTGCCTTTCAGGTTGAAAAGGTAAAAAAAGATAATGATGTTCAAACCTATAAAGAAATTGTTGCATTTTCTGAGGGGAAACTATTGGATGATATACAAAAGCAGAGAGAAATAGGTAAACGCCCATATCAGAAGATTTTTTTAGTTATAGGTAGTGCACTGATAACATTTGTTGTTTGCGTATTAATCGGATTTCTGATGCATATTTTTATGAACTAATAGTGGTAGACCGTAAACTTCCGGTTTAGAGAGAACGTAGAAATGATTCGATTTTGTCCAAAGGATGAGATACAAAATACAATATACGAATAAATAAAGATGATTGGTTTTATGATAAGACTGGTCGTCTTTATTTTTTCGGAGTTTGATATGCAACTATAAGGAATTAAAACTTAGTGAAAAAGTGCAGTAAGTTTTAAGTTGTAGGAGTATGCTCCATGTATGACTGTTGAAGATGCGATTAATTATTTGATGTTAAGCGTGCTACAGTGAGTGAGCATATTTCCAATATTCTTTCTTCAGGAGAATTAGATGAGACTTCTGTCGGTTTTTCCAATAAAAGTTCTGGAGGAAGAAAACCCAAGATATATAATCTTAACATGATACTTTCAGTAGGATATCGTGTTAATTCAAATTTTTAGCTGGAAATAATGCACTTTATAAAAAGGGACAGAAAAGGATAAGTGATGGTGCATTGGTAGCGATAACATTGATGATTGCTGAGTCTAATCCAGAGGAAAAAATATCATGGTAGACTTGATAAAGTCTACCTTTTATTGCAAATAAAACTTGACAAAAACTTGACAAGTGTACTTGGCAATGTTATGCTTTTGTTGCAAATAAAACTTGGCAAAGGAGATTGGATTATGGAAAGAAAAGAAATTTTAAAAAGAGCACAGGATGAAAAATTGGATGAAAGAGAACTTCAAGTAAAAGATAAGTCTATGATGTGGTCATATATTGTTATGGTGATTATGGCATCTGTATTTTCATTTATTCGATCAGAACAAGGTTTACCTATGATGGACTTATGTGCAACTGTTAGTGGTTCGGTGTGTGCAGCAATGACATATCGATTTATTAAAACACGGAATAAAGAACATTTGGTTATATCAGTTATTATGTTTGCAACAGCGATTATGGCAATTGTTAGATTTTGCATGGGGCATTAATTATGAATGATTCACTTGAATTGAAAAATAATATTAAAGAAGCTCGAACTGAAAAAAAATTATCACAGGCTGCATTGGCTGATTTGGTAGGTGTATCTCGTAATACAATTAGTTCGATTGAGACGGGACAATTTAACCCTACTGCAAAGCTAGCATTATTATTGTGTTTTGCTTTGGAAAAGAAATTTGAAGATTTGTTTTATTTTTAGAAAAATTTTGTCAGATTATGAAATGGTTGTTTTTTTACAATAAAGAGAGCAACAACTTCAAGTTTATGGAGAGTCACTGTTATGATTAGAGAATTTCAAAGGGATGATATAAATAAAGTTGCAGATATATGGTTGGATACAAATATAAAGGCACATAATTTTATCTCCGCCGAATACTGGAAAAGCAATTTCAAATCAGTAAAAGAAGCACTGTCACAAGCAGAGGTTTATGTGTATGAGTATGATACAGAAATACAGGGTTTTATAGGGTTAAATGATGAATATGTTGAGGGCATTTTTGTTTCTGGTGAAATGCAATCGCAAGGCATAGGTAAAATTCTGCTGAATTATGCAAAAGATAAAAGGAATAAGTTGTTCTTGAACGTATACCAAAAGAACGCACGGGCAATATCCTTTTATAAGAGAGAAGGAAATATAGTTAATAAAGAGAGGTGCATATGCTATGCCAGGTATACTCGTAGTTGAAGATGATGAAAATTTAAATCGTGGAATTGCATTCTCATTGAAAAAATCCGGATATGAGGTTTTTTCAGCAGAATCAGTGAAAAAAGCGAAAAGAATTGCAAGTGATAATAATGTGGATGTTACCATTTGTGATGTGAATCTTCCGGATGGGAATGGACTGGAATTTGTAAGGTGGATGAGGTGCAATTATAATACATACATTATTTGCCTTACAGCACTAGATCAGGAGATGGATCAGGTTATGGGATATGAAGCAGGGGCAGATGATTATATTACAAAGCCGTTTAGTCTTTCGGTACTTCTTTTGAAAATAGAAGCACATTTCCGCCGCAGACAGGAGAAAACGGAAGCCGGAAAGATGATTTCGGGAGATATCGTATTTATCGCAGGAGAAATGAAAGTCCTGATAAAGAGTCGTGAAATCAGTCTGACAAAAACGGAGTTGAAAATGCTGACTTTTTTTCTTCAGAATCCGAAACAGATTCTTTCAAAAACACAAATATTGGAAAATGTGTTTGATCTGGAAGGGGATTTTGTGGATGAAAATACAATCGCTGTCAATATCAGAAGACTCCGTGAGAAAATCGAAGACAATCCGGCTGCACCGGTCTATATAAAGAATATCAGAGGTCTTGGGTATATATGGAATCAGGAGGTAAGGCAGTGACAAAGAGATATCGCAAGAAGATCACAGTAGTGCTTTCCTTGGTATTGCCTGTCATAATATTGTTTGCAATATTAAATTGTTTTACCACGTATGTGTTTTATGAAGATTATAAATATAAAATGAATCTTATGACAGAGATTGCTGCAAAGGAAGAATTTTCCGGGCTGGATGCTGTTTCGGAATTGCTTAAAGATAAGGATATTGAAACTAACGAACAGGGAAGGCGATTATTGGAGCAATATGGATACTGGGGGAATAAAGGGAATGCATT
Organism: Clostridium sp. AM46-21; assembly: GCF_003480025.1. Classification (NCBI taxonomy): domain Bacteria; kingdom Bacillati; phylum Bacillota; class Clostridia; order Eubacteriales; family Clostridiaceae; genus Clostridium; species Clostridium sp. AM46-21. Next base: position 25,769 of record NZ_QUIB01000003.1, on the reverse strand, counting down.
TTATTCGCAATTCCGGCATCAGGTTATGGTGACCGGTGCTGTAAGCACTGTGATATGCGTGCTTCTTTTGACTTTTTTACTTTATTGGAAGAAAAAAGAAGATGCGTGTCATCAGAAAATTTTAGACCAGTTGGAAGAAATTCTGATCAGATTCCGTGAAAATAAATTTGATGATTTACTGAAAACGGAAAATCATGCAGAACTGGAAAAATTGAATGACCAGCTTGAAGCAATCGGACATCATATTCAGTTGATAAAGGAAGAAGCAAGGGCAGAAAAGGAGAACACGAAAGAAATGGTTTCTGATATTTCTCACCAGTTAAAGACACCGGTTGCAGCGTTGGATACATGTTTTAGTGTGCTGATGCAGAATGACTTAAGTGCCACAGAACAGGAGGAGTTTCGTATCCGTTGTCGGAGTGCTCTGGATGGACTGGAGACATTATTGCAGTCGCTTCTTGAAATATCCAAGATGGAAACTGGACTGATTCAGATTAATAAGAAAAAACTTCCGCTTATGGATACTGTCATATCTGCTGTGAACCGCACTTATCCTAAAGCGGATGAGAAAGAAATTGAATTCGTTTTTGACTATGAAAAAGAGCTGGAAACATGCACGATTATGCAGGATAAAAGGTGGCTTGGTGAAGCTGTGATCAACGTTCTGGATAATGCGGTCAAGTACAGTCCGTGTGGTTCAAAAATATTTATCCGGTTACAAAAAAGAAACTATCTTGTAAGAATGGAAATTGAGGATCAGGGAATTGGTATTCCGCAGAATGAGTATCACAAAATTTTTCAACGATTTTACAGAGGAAGTTCCAAGGAGGTCATGGAAAAGAGTGGTACAGGAATCGGACTTTTTCTATCGAGAGAAATTATCGAAAAACACGCAGGTACGATTACGGTAACCTCCGGCAAAAAGAAAAAAGGAAGCACGTTTGTGATTCAATTACCATATATTGGTTAAATTTTAAGTGAGCAGAACCCTTACAATTCTGTAAGAGTTCTGCTCGTTTTTTGAAAGTGAAATGAAAGATTGTCCTGATACAATTTGGATGTAGGTTGAAAAATGACCAAATATATAAACAGGCAAAGAAAGCGTGCTGAAAAGGTACGCTTTACAGAATTGAAAAGGAGGCAACACATGAGTGTGATATTAGAAACCAAGCAGCTTTGTAAATTTTATGGCGCGGGTGAGAATCAGGTCAAAGCGGTCAATCAGGTGGACATTCAGATTGAGCAGGGAGAATTTGTCGCAATTGTCGGAAAGTCAGGTTCCGGTAAAAGTACATTACTTCATATGCTTGGAGGGCTTGATACCCCGACAAAAGGCAGTGTTACTTTAGCAGGGAAAGATTTATACAGGATGAAGGAAGATGCCCTTGCTGTTTTCCGCAGAAGAAAAATCGGATTTGTTTTTCAGGCATTTAATCTGGTTTCATCTGTTAATGTCTGGGAAAATATTGTACTGCCACTGGGGCTGGATGGAAGAAAAGTGGATGAAGCGTATGTAAATGATATTATTGCAACTCTGGGAATTGAAAACCGGATTTATAATCTGCCAAATCAGTTATCCGGAGGACAGCAGCAGAGAGTAGCAATTGCAAGAGCACTGGTGAATCGGCCGGAAATTATATTTGCGGATGAGCCGACAGGAAATCTTGATTCTAAGACCAGTGATGAGGTGATCGCTCTGCTTAAGATGACAGCAAAAAAATATGGACAGACAATTGTAATGATTACCCATGATGACGAAATCGCACAGGTCGCTGACCGCATTCTGGTGATTGAGGATGGACAGGTGGTGGATTTCAGATGAAGACAATAAGCAGGATTGCATATAGCAATGACAAAAGGAACAGGACAAGAAGCATACTGATTATGATGTCCGTGTGTCTGACTACGATGCTGCTTGTGATTATCAGTACTGTGGGAAATGGAATGATCCGTTTACAGAAAAGTCAGGCGGCAGGCTCATATGGAAGCAATTATGGTTTGTTTGTCGCAGCAGATGCCTCGCAGTTAAAGGACGTACGCCGCCGTGCAGAAATAGATGCAATAGGAATTATGTGTACAGAAGGCATAATTAAAGGCAACGAAAACGGCGGGTTTGTCTGCATGGATGAGACCGCAGGAAAAATGCTTCCCTATAATAAGGAATATGAGTTAAAGGAAGGAAAGTATCCGGGGGGAACGCAGGAAATTGCCGCAGGAAGGGCATTTTTTAGTGCAATGGGATATGATGATGTAAAGGTCGGAGATACGGTTACACTGGATTACCGTGCAGGGATGCGGTCAGAATATAAGCCGGAAGAATTTGTTGTCAGCGGAATCCTATATGACCGGGATGAGTATACCATCGAGGCATCTTATGTTGCTTTCGGGTCACAGGAGTTTTATGATGAGCACATCGCAGAGAATGACAGACAGTATAATATTTATTTTACTTTAAATGATTCTGCAAATGTATCTATGAATAATATTGATTCGGTTATAAAGCAGATTGCAGCAGCTTGTGGGATCGAAGAAAAAAACGTTATAGTCAATGATCTCTATTTGCAATGGGTCTTGCAGCCGAGTTATGAAACGATTGCGGTATGCGGGGTTTTGATTCTTGCAATTGTACTTTTCTCTGTTGTAGTCATTTATAATATTTTTCAGGTCGGTATTGCCAACAAGATACAGGAGTATGGAAAAATCAAGGCTCTGGGAGCGACAAAAAAGCAGATGAAACAACTGATCTTCAGAGAGGGCATTTTTTTGACAATTTTTTCAATACCGGTTGGATTTCTTTTTGGATTTCTGATTGCAAAATACGGTTTTAACTGGCTGGTAGAACAGGGGAACCTTGTATCAACCGGAACTGGTTCTATGGGTGTTCAAAACCAGCAGGTGCCACTGTTTTCCCTGCCTGTTATGCTTCTATGTATTTTCGTATCATTTCTTACCGTTGCTTTGGCACTGCGTAAACCAATGAAAATTGTTTCACGGATGTCACCTATCGAAGCAACACGGTATTTAGAAAATGCAGAAACACACAAAAAAGGAAAACGAAATGGCAGAAAAAATGTTACCGTGTTTTCTATGGCAATGGCAAATGTAACGGGTAATCCCAAAAGAACTATTGGTACTATCCTCACAATGGGTTTTTCTTGCGTATTGTTTGTGATTATCTCTAATTATGTGGGAAATATTGACACGGAGCATGAAGCACGTCTTTCCGTTAATCATGGACAATTTGAACTGCAGCTTGACTATTCTGCTGAGTATGATGAAAGATATCCGGAGAATAATCTGGATACGATTCTGACGGATGATCCATTGAATGATTCGCTGATTGAAGAAATCAAAAGCATTCCGGGAGTAACAGATGTCATGACGAGAGAGATTGTCTCTGTAAATCTGAACGGAACAAGATTTCCGGCTACTATTGTGAGTAAAAAGGATTTTGATTTTATGCGCCAAGAAGGGGATATTGGCTCTATGGACTATGATCAGGCGGTAAAGAATGGTGATATTTTCTTTGGTTGGTTGGCGTGGATGGAACAAGATGGATATGCTCCGGGTGAATCCATTGCATTTGACTTTGAGAATGGAAGTGGAACCTATACCTATCAGGGAAAGATTGCAGGATCTTTTGTAAGTGCGGACACTTATCTTGTCATTCCGGAAGGTGTATATCGTTCCATGAATCCGAGAGGAACAGCCTATGGCTATCTGTGGGTGGACTGTGATAAAAAAGATGTGGCATCTGTAGAACAAAGTCTGAATACTTTGATTTCTAATACTTCGCATATAAAAATGGATACTTATCATGCGCAGTTACAATCTGCCGAATTTGCAAGCAGCATGATGAAGCTTGGCTGTTATCTGTTTATGGCTATTGTAGGACTCATCGGGTTTATGAATATGGCGAATACCATGATCATGAATATTACGACAAAAAAGCAGGAATATGGTATATTACAGGCTGTGGGCATGACAAATAAACAATTAAATTTATGCCTGCAGTTACAGGGACTGATTTTTACAGTTGGCACTATATGCGTAGCTTTGATCATTGGTCTGCCGCTCGGCTATGCACTTTTTTCCTATGCAAAACATATGGGAATATTTGGAATAAATATCTATCATGTTCCAATCGTACCAATTTTTATTATGATTTTTTTGGTCGGTCTGTTGCAGCTTGTACTTTCCTGCGTTTTAAGCAGTAATCTGAAAAAGGAAACGCTGGTAGAAAGAATAAGGTATCAGGGATAGCAAGTAACTAAGCTGTCACTCGGGCAATGAGTGACAGCTTGGCTTGCGAGTATACGTCAAAAGATTCTATGGAGAATATTCTGCACATTTTCATATGAGTGTCGGAAATGAGAAAGGTGAAGTGTTTGGAGAGCATCTGAACAGAGCTGTCGTGAGCGCAACCTGTGGGATGGTAGTTCTGAAAAAAGCGATTCAATAATGTTCTACAAGAACGATATGTATAAGATTTCTTAAATTTTTGGTTGATTGTACAGTTGATCAGATAGGAAAATATAAATCTACAACTCAAAATGTTTTGAAGAAAAGCACATGATTTTGAGTATAAATTTTGAAGAAAAACACATAATACTGGATGCAAATATTGAAGAAAAGTACATTTGTGATATAATGGGTGGAAGAGATTCAGTGGAGCATATTTGGAGGTAGATATGTATTTTAAAAGAAAAGCATATGACAAACTATTAGAATGGAAAAATTTATATTCAGATAAATACGCTGTGCTGTTAGAGGGGGCTAGACGAGTTGGAAAATCAACGATAGCGGAGAATTTTGCAAAGAATGAGTATAAATCTTATATATTGATTGATTTTTCAAAAACAACAGGTAATATATTGGAATGTTTTGATGATATAGGAAATTTAAATATCTTTTTTCTTAGGTTACAGGCAGAAACAGGAATAACATTATATGAGCATGAGTCTCTTATTATTTTTGATGAAGTTCAACTATTTCCTAAAGCAAGACAGGCAATCAAGCATCTTGTGTTTGATGGCAGATACAGTTATTTGGAAACAGGATCTTTGGTCTCGATAAAGAAAAATGTAAAGGACATCCTGATTCCTTCCGAGGAAATGAAGCTGGAAGTATATCCCATGGATTACGAAGAATTCTGTGATGCCACGGGCAATAATTATGGGTTATTGCAGCAGATTTATGATAGCGGGACAGCTATCGGACAGGCAACCAATCGTAAATTAATGCGGGATCTGAGAATATATATGGCAGTGGGAGGAATGCCACAGGCAGTAGAAGCCTATGTTAATGGAAAAAACTTTTCAGAAATAGATATGGTAAAAAGGCAGATCATATCTTTGTATGAGGAAGATTTTAAGAAAATCGATGCCTCCGGAAGAATATCGGCATTATATCATGCGATTCCGGCACAGTTGTCAAAGGATGTAAGAAAATATCGTATTACTACAGCAATCGGAAAAAGAAATAATACCAAGGCGGAAGAATTATTATATGATTTGATAGATTCGAAAACGGTTCTGCCATGCTATAATTCTACCAATCCAAGGGTCAGCCTGACGGACACGAAAGATTTTGACAGTTACAAGTTATATCTTTCAGATACGGGGTTATTTGTTACGTTGTTGTTTATTGACCGTCCGGTAACGGAAAATGATGTATACGCCAAGCTGCTTTCTGATAAATTACCTGCCAATCTGGGTTATTTATATGAGAATCTTGTAGCACAGATGATTGCTGCATCTGGAAGAGAATTGTTTTATCATACATGGGAAAAGAATGGAAGTACGCATTATTATGAAGTGGATTTTTTAATTTCAGAAGGAAGCAAGGTAAATGCATTTGAGATTAAGTCTTCCGGAACAGGAAAACACGAATCAATAAAGGAATTTTCTAAAAAATATTCCCAAAATGTGAATAAGATATATTTAATATCACAAAAAGATGTAGGAAGAGAAGAAAATTTATTGTTGAAGCCATTTTATTTTATCCCGTTTCTAATATGATTTAATCATGTTAAACGTTGATAAATCAGGATTTGACGGAGGTATCATTATGTGTGGAATGACAACTGATTTATAAGGAAAAATAAATCGGAGGTTTATATGAATTATTTGATAAGAGAATTAAAACAAGATGAAAATAAGGTATTAGATACTTTTTTGTATGAGGCGATTTTTATTCCCGAAGGAGTTTCTGCACCGCTCCAAGATATTATTAACCAACCAGATTTGCAGGTATATGTAAAAGACTTTGGTAAGAATAAGGGAGACTTATGTTTGGTTGCTCAAGTTAGGGATAAAATTGTTGGCGCCGTGTGGGTTCGGATTATGAATGATTATGGTCATATAGATAATGAAACACCGTCTTTTGCAATTTCACTTCTTAAAGAGTATAGAAACTATGGTATCGGAACAGAATTAATGAAACAGATGCTAACAAAACTAAAACTAGAAGGATATAAACAAGCATCATTATCAGTTCAAAAGATGAATTATGCTGTCCGTATGTATAGGAAGATAGGATTTGAAATTGTTGATGAAAATGATGAAGAATATATTATGATTTGTAAATTATAGACACTTGCTAGTTCAAGTTTATGAGGATAAAACATGAAACTTATAGAATACAAAACGACTGACTGTGAGTAGTTGGCGCAATTGTTTTATAATACGGCACATAGTGTAAATGCAAAGGATTATACAGAAGAATAGGAAGTTGATATGATAAAAATTGTGTGGTCAATAAATGATATAAATAAATATCAAACAGGAAGCTTGCCGGAAGGCGCAGTAAAGATAGAAACACCGCAGAGTGTTGGTGAACTGATGAAAAAAGCGGTGCCGATTTCTGCAATTCTATGTGTTTTCCTTTTTATTGCTATGCTTGGTAAAACGATAATATGTAAGACCGTTGTAATCTCACCAATATTTATTCCGGTTGGATTTGCTTTCGGTTTTTTATTGTTAATAATGCATGAGTGGTTACATGGAATTGTTTATCCTAAGGAAGCAGATGTAACAATAGGAAGAATAAAGGGGAAGACAACATTTGTCGCATTAGCATCATATCCATTGAAGCGAAATCGGTTTATATTGATGTGCCTGTTGCCATTTGTTCTTGGATTAGTTCCATTTATATTATTTGTAATTAGTCCTGCTGAATTTAGAGTATTTAATGGATTGAATTTCGGCATGGCGTGTATGGGTATGGTTTCGCCGTTTCCGGATGTGTTTAATGTTCTTACCGTTCTAAGAAATTCTGAAAAAGGCGATTCAATAATGTTCTACAAGAACGATATGTATAAGATTTCTTAAATTTTTGGTTGGTTGTACAGTTGATTAAATAGGAAAATATAAATCTGCAACTCAAAATATTTTGGGAAAATAGCATGGAAAAATATTTATTAGGATGATGAAGATTAATTAGCAATTTCAAGTTTATGGAGAGTCACTGTTATGATTAGAGAATTTCAAAGGGATGATATAAATAAAGTTGCGGATATATGGTTGGATACAAATATAAAGGCACATAATTTTATCCCCGCCGAATACTGGAAAGGCAATTTCAAATCAGTAAAAGAAGCACTGTCACAAGCAGAGATTTATGTGTATGAGTATGATACAGAAATACAGGGCTTTATAGGGTTAAATGATGAATATGTTGAGGGCATTTTTGTTTCTGGTGAAATGCAATCGCAGGGTATAGGTAAAATTCTGCTGAATTATGCAAAGGATAAAAGGAATAAGTTGTTCTTGAACGTATACCAAAAGAACGCACGGGCAATATCCTTTTATAAGAGAGAAGGATTTGAGATTCAGCATAGTGGCTTAGATGAGGCTACCGGAGAAAAAGATTATGTAATGACATGGCAACACAAATAGAAATTCCAGAAGGGAGAAACAAAACAATGATTTTACAATCGGAGTATATAAGACAGATGAGAAGAAATATTACTCAAACAGTTTTAAAGGGTATTATGAAATTACATCACTGACAGGTACGATCAATACAATGGATGGAGAATATTATGCGCATCTTCATATGAGTGTCGGAAATGAGAAAGGTGAAGTGTTTGGAGGGCATCTGAACAGAGCTGTCGTGAGTGCAACCTGTGAGATGGTAATTACGGTCATTGATGGAAAAGTTGACAGAGTTTATGATGAAGAAACAGGGCTTAATGTATTTAAGTTTGATTAGATGCGTTCTTATGATATTATATTTCATGTATTCAAACAAAGTAGGAAAGAGGTAAATACACCATGAATTTGAAAAAAGTTCATCATATTGCCATTATTGGGAGCAACTATGAGCAATCAAAGCATTTTTATGTGGATCTATTAGGTTTTTCTATTATTCGAGAAAATTACAGACCAGAACGTGATGATTACAAAATTGATCTTCAACTCGATGAGATGGAATTAGAACTTTTTATTATTAAAAATTGTCCGAAGCGCCCCAGTTATCCAGAAGCTTACGGTCTCCGGCATCTTGCCTTTGCTGTAGACTCGGTCGATAATACCGTAAGAGAATTGAATAAAAGGGGCATCATAACTGAGCCGATTAGACTTGATATTTACACAGGTAAAAGAATGACATTCTTTTATGACCCTGACAATCTACCATTGGAAATTCACGAATAAAGTATTGCAGTTAAAAGATGTGCCCTGTTTTGGACTGTGATTTTATAACTTCAAGTTTGCAGAACTGACCCAAAAGAGCTCGAAGGAGCTCTTTTTGCTTTTTTATAATAGTATCATTATGGTATAATAGAGACATTAAAATCGGGATTTATAAAGGAGAATATTGATGAAACTATTTTTATGTTCGCACTTTTCAAGTGTAGGAAGTCTGATAAAGGAAGAAATTGAAAATAAGAAAGTCGCATTTATTCCAACAGCTTCGTTGCGTGAAGGCTACACCGGTTATGTCGGCTCGGCTCGAAAATTATTCAAAAAGTTGGGAGCAATCGTAACTGAAATTGATATTTCAACGGAGGCTTATTCAACGATACAGTCTGTTTTTGAAGATGCAGATGTGATATATTTTACCGGCGGAAATTCTTTCTTTCTTATGGACCAACTCCGTAAAACAAGAACTGATGGGTTGCTAAAAAAGGAATTGGCAAATGGAAAATTGATGATCGGCGAGTCGGCAGGCGCAATTATATGCGCTCCAAGCATCCAATATATCGAGCAAATGGATGAAAAGCCGGAGGACTACTCACAAGAAGATGATGCAGGGCTTGATTTGATTGATTTCTATGTTCTTCCGCATTATCTTACAGCACCATTTAAGAAAGTTACCGAGAAAATAATGACTGAGTTTTCGGATTTGAATCTATGCCCTATTAACAACCATCAGGGAATTGTAATTGATGGTGAAGGTTCAAAGGTTATTTGCAAAGACTAATTTGAAAAATCCTTTTTGGAAACTGGAAAATCGGAATTTTCTTGATGGTGGAGGATGCGTATGGAACATAAGGGCACAATTAGAATAGAAACAGATAGATTAGTTCTTAAACGACATGTATTAGATGATGCAGAAATCATGTTTAAAAACTGGGTAACAGAAAAAGATGTAACAAAGTTTTTAAGTTGGCAACCGCATAAAAATGTCGACGAGACAAAGCAATTACTAATTGATTGGATAGAATCGTATGATAAGCAGGATTTCTATTTTTGGACAATTGAGTTAAAAGATTCGCATGAACTGGTTGGAGATATATCAGTAGTAAGTCTCGATGAGGCAACAGAAAGTGTGGAGCTCGGGTATGGTATTGGAAGCAGATGGTGGGGAAAAGGTATAACTGCAGAAGCAGGAAGGGCATTGGTAAAATTCTTTTTTGAAGAAGTAAAAGTCAAACGTGTATATGCAAAGCATGCTGCAGGTAATCCAAACTCAGGAAGTGTAATGCAGAAAATGGGAATGAAAAAAGAAGGAATAATTAGGCAGTCGGGAACCTGTAATCAAGGTATTGTGGATGAAGTTTATTATTCCATACTTAGAAATGAGTATTTTAGTAATGATAATTGATGAAAAAATCTAATTTAGCGACACACTCGAAAATTTCAGTTTGTAGGGAACAAATCAGACAATTTTATAATAAAACAGCGTTAGAGCATTTATGTGTGAGAGAAAAATCAAGTGTAGGAGAATACATGACATGAAATATACGAATAAGCATATAAAAGAAGAATACAAATTCAATCAAATGTGGCGGACGATCGGAATGATTCTCTTATTGATAGGAATATTTTTGGTGGCATTTGGATTGATTCAGACAAAGAGAAAGATGGATTGTGTTCGACCATTTGAACAGGTATTACAGGAAGAAGCCAATCCTGCGAATCAGACAGCATATATTGATATTATCCAGGTACCGGAGAAACTGGCAGAAAATAAATATGAAGGATATTACCTTGTAACAACGGCAGAGGAAAGCTATATTGTAGGGATGCAACCGGAACAGTTTGCAGATTTGAAGCAGAGAGTTGAAGAGAATGGTACGGCAAGAGTGGAAGGCATGACGAAAGTTGTGACTGACGAGAACGTAAAAAAAATAATAAGTGAGTATATCAATTACAAATTTATTTATATATGTATGACGAAGCTTACCTATGGAAAAATACTCAAGGAAGGATATTTTGTGAATCTGGATATCGGAGGCATCTTAATATTGATTGGAATTTCGATGGTATTAACCCAGGTGCGTGCGATTAAAAAATACAGACATCCATTGGCAGAGCAGATTGACGAAGAATGTAATCAGCCGGAAGCTCTCTGGTTTAATGATTTTAGGATATATTTGACAAAGAACTTTCTTGTATCTGTATATGGTGGAAAGCTGACTGCACTGGATCTGGCAAAGGTACGATTGACAAGACTGTTTGAAACAGTGAAGGGAAGCATGAACGTTATCACTTTGGAGGTAACGACAACAGAACAGGAGAAAATAACTGTCAGCGAGAATGAATGGTCATTTTTTACAATGAATGAAGAAGAGATTACTTATCTGACAGATGTATTCGGTAAAAGAAATATTGAATTTGTTTGTGAGATTCAACCAGATGAAGAAATCGATGAAGACGAAGAGTTTTGAAACGGAAATATTCAAAGGATGGAATTGGGATATTGCATACAATATAATAAAAAAGGTACAGATTTGAGTGAAGAAGATGTGGCTTTACATTTAAATGGGATGATTATAAAGAATTTAAGAAACTTTTAGATAAAGAATATAAAGATTATTTAAGTGTATAACCAGTATTATGAGCAAATTATATGAAGGGACAGATTTGATATATGGGTTTATTTAATAAAATGAAAAATTTTTTTTCGGGCTTTAAGTATAAGCTGGACAGAGAGATTTTAAGGGAATATCTCCAGCATACAATTGATTTTGCTGTCGAGAATAAGTTGCCATTTTGTGATGAATTTTATATTGCCGACAGTCTTGATGCAAAGGATAGATTACATGTCACTATCCTAAATTATGATGTACCGGGAGATGCTGTTTATGAGATTGAGAAGAGTTTTGAGGGAATAGTTATTTTTGCAAATCATGAGAAATGTTATGATCCGGAAAATGATCATAAGTATATTGATGCGGAAGATTTTATAAGCCAAGAGCTTTGCACGTTGCCAGAAGAGTTTTTTGTAGCCATGGATATCGCACCGACTATGCTTGAACAGTATATGATAAAATGAGCATTAGAAGACCGATGGTGTGGAGATTGTTTTGTTCACATAAAATGGAAAAGGTAGGATGGATTGTCGTGATTGTTATCGTGACTATCTTATATTAATTGGAGTAAAAAAGAAATTGAGGGGATATAAGTATCATACGGAAAAATAACTATATTATTTTGAAGAAAAGTACATAGTTTATCCCATTTCTAATATGATTTAATTATGTTACACGTTGATAAATCGGAATTTTAAGAATTGTCTAGGAGATATGATTTATGAAAAAAACACATTTAATAATTGTAAATATAATTCTTTTACTGTGGTATTTTCTTTCAATGATAGGATTGAAGATTGGAGACAAATACTTGGTAACAGGTGCATTTGAGGAAGAATGGCTATTTATGCTTATTCCGACAATTACATTCGTTTTAATGTTAGTTACAAAAAATGTTGGAAGGAATATACATTTGATATGGTTGGCAGGGTGGTTTGTCACTCAGTTCTTAAGTCATGAATGGTATACTTTATTTGGAAGAGGATTTATGGGAGAAATGGACAAGAAGATTGCCTATTTTCAGAATGCATTCAATTAATAAATGTGGATGGAAGATATGTTCCTGATGTATATCATATTGTATTACATATTTTGATAATTATTGCATTTGTTGTGACCTTGCTTTATAGAGAAGAAAAAACATTAGTTGACGAAGTGTGAAAATTCCAGTTTTTGAAACTGAGAAATCGGAATTTGTGGAGAGATTTCCTGAACTTTCCTTATTTTTCAAGGCTTACAGCCTCTTAGATAGTGAAATGATATGTATTTTCCCTTATCTTTGCCCTTATGCGGAATCCGCAAGGGAAATAAGGGAAATTTTTAGTTAAGCATTGCTCACTACTTTATCAAGAAGTCTTGCGGAATCCCGTTTTGCTTTTCTTGTTGAGTGAGCGTAAATATTCATTGTGGTACTGACATCAGAGTGTCCTAACAGTTCCTGTACATCTTTCGGTGCAGCCCCATTGGAAAGCAGATTGCTGGTGTAGGTGTGACGTAACTGGTGGAAATGGAAATCTTCAAATCCTTCCAGTTTCTTTGACACTGATCTGCATACAATGCTGAGTGTACTCGGCAGTTCCAAAGAGCCATCCGGTCTTAAGCAGACAAAGGAGATTTCTTTGTAATCTGCCGGGACTTCCTGCGTTCCGTCAAGGTGATAGTATTCATAATAGACTCTGTTTTTCACATGAACTTCTTTGTAGTAATTGCGGTGATATAATTCGCCATACTGCATCCGGTTTTTGAGTTGTTCCTTTCTGGCAGCTTTCAGTATTTCAGTCAGGGTATCGCCAAAATCAACAATCCTAACTTTTTTCCGCTTCGTTGGTCCAATAATGTTTTTGTGTTTCATGCCGTCGTAGCGGATACTGCGTTTTATGGTCAGGCATTGTTCCTCAAGGTTAATGTCCTGCCATGTAAGACCACAGGTTTCTCCGATACGGAGCCCGGCATAATACGCAATCTGAATCGGTAGAATGGCAGGTGGGTTTTTCTTTTCCAGATACTTGATAAGTTGCTCGTAATCATCATGCGAAATCGGTTGTGTGCCTTCTTCCACTTCATCATCGGAAAAGAGGTCAACTTCCTCTGCCTGTCGTTTCAGTTTGATATATTGCATCGGATTGAAACTGATTAGTTGTTTTGGAAATACTGCAAAACGGAATGACTGCTGTAACACTGCGGAAAAAGAATGGATATAATCTTTGCTGTATCCCTTTCTTACTTTCCCGTCTGGAAACTCACCACCGAATGTAAGCAGATCAAGAAATGCCTGTAAATGTTCGGCAGTAACTGTTTTCAGTTTGCGGTCTGCAATCGGGTGTTTTTTGATACAGCGGATTGCACCAAGATAATTTTCCACTGTGCCGTTGCTGAGTGTCCCGGTTTTCAGTTCTTCTTCCGCCCACATATCCAGAAGCTCTCCTACCGTAAGGCTGTCTGCCTTTGCGACAAACTTCTTATTTTCGTAATCTTCCAGTGCTTTGCGGAGAAGTTTTTCCGTCTCACTTTTACTTTCGGTTCCAGCATATTCTTTCTGAACCATTTTACCGCTTGCATCTTCTACATAGAAGCGATAGTACCATTTTTTTCCTTTTTTTCTAACAGATCCTTTTGCCATAATTGTATTTCTCCTTTCGATATCAGACAATCGGAACTGTTGAAATGCTTCTTGCGTGTAAGTATATCACAACTCCGGTTGTCTTACTATACCGATTCAGAATCCTCATACATAACTTCGGATAAAAGATTGGCAAGTCTTTGTTCGGCTGCTTCCGGTTTCTTTGAATAGAGCCTTATCACATCTGCCATATCGTTAAATGCGTTGACAGTATGTGTGATCTCTCTGAGAAACATAATCTCATTATATTCATCTTTCGATTCGAATCCCATTACTTTGGCAATGTCCGCATCTTTGGTACTGCCTTTGTAATTTTTACAGGCGAACTGAAACGAATCCAGAAACAGTTCATATTGCTTTAACATTAACAGCAGTAAGTCTTTAGAAAAAGCGTCTTCTGTTTTATTAAGATCAAGAGGTAACTGTTTGAGAATATCGCCCATCACATCACGAATCTGCAATTCCTTCTTATCCGTAATATCAGTTTCATATTCATCGGTTTCCCCTTTGAGCCATTCAATCGATACATGAAGTGCTTCCGAAAGGCCTTCCAGTACCATCTTTTTGGTATTGTCAATCGAACCATTCTCATAACGCAGGATTGTGGAAGCGGTAACTCCCATCTTCTCTGCGACATAAGGCTGTGTCAGATTTAATTCGAGACGGCGCTGTTTTGCCCTGCTGCCGATCAGCTTGCGTAGTTCTTTATCTTTCATGCTGATGTGCTCCTTTTTCGGTATGTCATTACTATACCACGCAACAAAATATATTGCAATATGCAATTTATAGAAAACGAATGAAATTTCATAATGCTTGACAAAGCAATATAAACACGCTATACTGACAGCACAAATGAAATTGCATAATGCAATTTAAAAGAAGGTGGTCATATGACACAAAGAAAGATTGCCTTATCTATTGAAGAAGCTGCTGATTATACGGGAATCGGCAGGAACACCCTGAGAAAACTGGTGGAATGGAAGAAACTTCCGGTATTAAAGGTTGGGAGAAAAGTCCTGATCAAAACGGATATGCTGGAACTTTTTATGGAAGCCAACGAGGGCAGAGACTTGAGGGATAAGGGAAATGTGAAAGCAGTCACAAGAAACGGTTCAACTTAAAAAAGCGGTTCCCGAAGAAACCGCCAAAGGTTCTATCAGACCGGAGTCATGATATACCTACACGCAAACAGATTATACCATGTACTTCGTCTGACAGACAACAGGAAACTTATGTTTGGAAGAAAAAGAAAGGACGATGATATTTATGGCAAGATCAACAAAGAGTTATGAGGAGCGTATGCTCCAGTTGGAAAAGAAAGAACAGGAAAGCCTTGAGAAAGCAAAACAGTATGCAGCACAGAAACGGGAACTGAAGAAACGTCAGAAAGATGTGGAAACTAAAAAGCGGACACACAGGCTCTGCCAGATTGGTGGTGCGGTGGAATCGGTGCTGGGTTCTGCGATTGAGGAAGATGATATCCCAAAGCTGATCGGCTTCTTAAAAAGGCAGGAAGCAAATGGGAAATTCTTCTCAAAGGCAATGCAGAAAGAGCCAGTTGCGAATACGGAGGAAGTGTAATGCCGGAGGGAGTGGATTTTCCATTCCCTTCATTGCTTTTTCATGAAGGGCGCACTTATGGACAACCAGAGGTCGTCCGTATAAGTTTGCCACAGGTGGCAACCGGTCTGCGCTTATGCTTGCCGGGCTCGTTCCGTCGGCGGGGCTTTCAGCCAGACCTGCTCATGCCGCAGGAGGCACTCTTCGCCAGAGGGGCGCATTCCATGCAGGCTGTTATGCACAGGGCACTCTTACGCAGAGGGCGTTCCGGCAGATACCATTTTCTTTTTGGGAAAACGTTACCTGCCGGAAATCAAAGCCGGATACGGCAGAAAGGGGGAAACGGAGCATGGCGATTTTTCATTATACAGTAAAGATTGTTGGACGCAGCAAAGGGAAATCCATCATATCAGCATCTGCGTATCTCAATGGTGATGTGATGAAAAATGAAGAAACAGGCAGGATCAGCTACTACACTGCCAAAAAAGAAGTCGTTTATACCAGCCTGTTGATGTGTGAAAATGCACCACAGGAATGGCTGAACGTACCTGCTGAAAATATCAGACGGTTTCAGAAATCTGCCCGATATAAAAGAGCAGATAACAAAGATGCTGCACTGGGAAAATTTAAACTTACTTTTCAGAAACAGCGTTTATGGAATGAAGTTTTGAAGATTGAGAAGACCTCGGATGCACAACTCGGCAGGTCATTTGAATTTTCGCTTCCGAAAGAATGGAGCCGACAGGAACAGATTGATTATACAACTGAATATATTCAAAAGACCTTTGTAGATAAGGGAATGTGTGCGGACTGGAGTATCCACGATAAAGGAGATGGAAATCCCCATGTGCATTTACTTGTGACGATGCGACCATTCAATCCAGACCACTCATGGGGGAACAAAGAAATCAAGGATTGGGAGTTTGTCAGAGATGAAAATGGAAATATTGTGGTGGATGAATCCCATCCGGACTGGTGGCAGGATAAAAAGAACCCTGACCGTCATGGAATCCGAATCCCCGTACTTGATGAAAATGGAGTCCAGAAAGTCGGGACAAGGAACCGCAAACAGTGGAAACGTGTATTAACCGATGCTACCGGGTGGAACAATCCGAAAAATTGTGAGCTATGGCGGAGCGAATGGGCAAACGTCTGTAATGCACATTTGAAAACGGAAAATCACATTGACCACCGTTCTTATGCAAGGCAGGGAAAATTAGAGATACCGACGATCCATGAGGGCGCAGATGCCAGAAAAATTGACGAGAAATTTCAAAACGGACAGACATCCTCTACTTCATGGAAAGTAGAGGAAAACCAGATCATAAAAAGACAAAATGCACTGCTGGATAAAATACAGATTTCTTTTGGAAAAGTATCCAGTGCATTAACACAATGGAAGGAGCGATTGCGTGACATTAGAAGAAAGCCGGGAAGTCATTCCCATGATGGAGACAATGATAAACCAGATCGAGGAACAGCAGAATCTTATGGCAGAGATGGTACAGGAATTGCAGGAACGGGACAGGCAGCTCCTGTCTTTTCAGGAGCAGAACCAGAGTTTAAAAAGCTTAAACAGCGAATTATCCAGGCTGCTAAATCTTTTGCCAGATACAGAAGAACTGCTCTCACAGATCGAGCAACAGAAAACCAGAATCGAACAGTTGGAAAACGAGAATCAGCAATGGCAGGAATTAACGCAGAAGCTGAACAACGAGAACAGCTTATTGCAGAAACAGAACAGCGAATTGCTGACCTTAAACAGCAGATAGAGAAAGCGAGGGAGATCGATGAGCGAATGCAGAAACTTAGAGAACGTCGGGCAGGTGGAAGAACTTCTGCTGATGACCGAACAGATGCAGGACGAACTGGATCAGAAAGACCAGACAATCCAGGAACTAAACAGGCAGCTAAGCGAATCGCTGACCTTGAACGAGAAATTGAACAGCGAAAACAGAGCCGAGAATATCGAAGCATTGCGGACAAGATTAAGGCAAACAGAGGAACGATTGACCAGCGAGACAGACAGCAGGAAAAGAGCCGACGCAGAAGCCGTGGCATGGAAATTTAAGTATGAAAAAGCAGAGCAGGAAAAACTTTATGCACAGACACACCAAAAGACGGTAGAGGTAGCTGTTGAGAAAAAAGTGCCTTATGAGAAATGTGAAAAATGTGACCGTACTGCTTACCGGAAAGCAAAAGAAAAATGCGATAGCCGTAAAAGCCAGTTAGAAAAGAAATATAAAAATATGACGATTGGTTATGAAAGTATCTTGTTTCTACTGGCATGGTACAGCATAACAACAACACTGTTTACTGCGATTCTTTCGCCGGTTTTCCTTAACGACTGTATCGTCTTTTTCGGTGCGTTAGGAAAAGGAATGGGAAGTTTATTTCGGGAGTTTGTGACAGGTGCAGACTCTTTCGGACAGTTAAGCAGTGGAATACCTAACAGTATTCTTTCCGGGATTGTGTACTGGCTGATTGCCGGTACTGTCATGGCAATTTTATTCGTAATAACCGGGTGGCTGATAATCGGGATTGGTTATCAGGTAGGAAAAATCTACCGGAAATATTGTTGGGATATCATCAGTATCGTGGTAGCGATAACGAGTACAGCTGTTGTAATTTACTTTGGAGAATGGATTAAAAACGCTAATCCGATAAATCTTATTGTATTGCTATTACTGTCGCATATTATTTATATTGGAATCAGATGTTATGTGAAAGACTGGATGGAAGAACGAGGATATTATTAAAAGAGGATAGGGAAATTTCATAATCTTCCTGTCCTTAGTAAGGGACTATTGATTGTTTATATAAAGAAAAAGTATATAAATAAATCTTGACAATTAGTACGAACTCGGACTATACTATAAAAGTCCGGATTCGTACTAATTTAAGGAGAAAAAAGATGAGAAAAGATAATAATATGATAATACAGTTGCAACGATATTATGCTTTATGGAAAGAATGTACAGCAATGTATGAGGAATGGTCAAAGGATCAGGGACTGTCTTCAAATGGAGTTTTTGCTTTGTATTCATTTTATGAAAGTAATGGAAGATGCACGCAGAAAATGATAAGTGAAAAATGGAATATACCTAAGCAAACGGTAAATACGATACTAAAAGATTTTCAGAAAAAAGGATACATCAATATGGTATCTGATGATTCAGACAAGAGAAATAAGCTGATATGCCTCACAGAATCAGGAATGGAATATACGAAAGATATCATAGAAAAACTGCACTCAAAAGAAATATATGTAATCGAAAAAATGGGATTAGAGAATATAGAAAGTCTTAATGATAATACAGAGCTGTTTATCAGACTTTTCAAGGAAGGAGATTGTAAGAAAAATGAATCATAAATCATTATTTTTTAAATATGTTATTCCATCTATTATAGCATTTGCATTATCAGGAATATATGCGATAGTGGATGGATATTTTGTAGGCAATACCATAGGAGATGCTGGACTTTCGGCTATTAATATTGCATATCCGATTGTGGCTTTGATTCAGGCTCTTGGAACAGGAATTGGTATGGGAGGAGCTGTTTATTACTCAATTAATGCAGCAGAAAAGAAAGGAAAACGGGCAGAAGAATTTATTGCTACAAGCTGGTGGCTTCTTGTAATAGTAAGTGTTATCAGTACCATAATTATTTACTCCTTTTCGTCTAAAATTTTAGGATTGCTTGGAGCAGATGGAATTATATTAACAAATGCGACAGATTATATCAAAATTATAGCACTTGGAGCAATATTGCAGATTCTTGGAACTGGAATGATGCCATTCATTAGAAATTATGGAAACTCTTTCTGGTCAATGTTTGCGATGGTTGGTGGATTCATAACCAATATTGTTCTGGATTTTATCTTTGTATGGATATATGAAATGGGCATGAAAGGTGCAGCCACAGCTACAATAGCCGGACAGGGTGTGACTGCAGCAATTGCAATCATATACGCATTATATAATAAAAAGTTTTATGTGTATGTATCCTTAAAAAATGTAAAAGAAATGTGTGGCGCTATATTCAGAGTAGGTCTTGCACCATTTGGGCTAGCATTGACTCCTAATATTTCATTGGTGTTTATAAACCGATTCTCCGCTTCTTATGGGGGAGAAAAAGCTATTGCAACTTATGCATGTGTATCCTATATTATCTGTATCATATATCTCATATTGCAGGGCGTAGGTGATGGAAGTCAACCTTTAATGAGCCGTTTTTATGGTGAGAAGGATCAAGAAAGCCTGAGAGGAGTTCAGAGAATGGCATACATTTTTGCAATAATTCTTGCTGTTTGTGGTGGAATTATCATGTATGTAAACAGAGCAAATATTGGAGGGGTTTTCGGAGCTTCTTATGAAGTAAGTATTGAGATTTCTAAAATTGTACCTATATTTTTAGTGTCATTACCATTTGTTGCGATTACCAGAATAGCGACAGCTGGATTTTATGCTACTGAAAAAAGTGGATTGTCATACATTCTTACATTCATTGAACCAGTATTGATGCTGATATTTATGCTTGTTTTACCACCTTTATTTGGTGGACAGATTATGATATGGTGGAGTACGGTATTGGCACGTGTTTTTTCAGCGATTCTGGCATTCATACTAATAAAATATTGCGAAAAGGGAGATTTGCAATATGGAATACAGAAAATTTAACAATCAGATAGTAGCAAGAATAATCTAGGTTTATCTATTGTATTTTTAAGGACAGCCTCATAGCAATAGGGCTGTCCTTTTAAAATTATGAAGCTAATTTTTAATAAATTTTATATCTGATTTTTGATTATCCGCATAAACACTATACTTTCAAGCATTTTGAAATATAGGAAAGCACTCATTTTACCACGAATTTACCACGATTGAATGAGCCTTGATATGACGTAAGAATTTGAAAAGGACACCGTATAGTTTGGTGTCCTTTTACATGAAAATCATTAGTCGCTATTGATTGTTATTATACATTTTGTTAATTGTTCTTATTTCTTTTACGTTTTTTACCGAAAATCATGAGTATTGTCCGAGAGTGATTGGTCTTGCGTATGGTTAACCCTAAAGTTATGGAAATAAGACTTAGAAGCAAACTTAAGAGTGTGTTGATAGTGCATTATCTTAAAATTTTGTATAATGGTATCGTAATTTAAGACACTTCAAGAGACATTTCTTAATGAATCTGATATACTGTAAACACTACAGAAAGAAGGATTATTATTATGTCTCGAACAAGAAGAAATTTCTCTGCCAAATTCAAATCAGAATTAGTGATTGAACTGCTCAAAGGAGAAAAAGACTTAAATACAATCGCAACCGAAAACAATATTCAGCCGAATCTTCTCCGCAACTGGAAGAAGGAGTTCCTCGATAAAGCATCCGTGGTTTTTAATGACACACGAGAGGATAATCTGAAAGAAAAACTCGCTTTAGAACGCAAGGAAAAAGCTGAATATGCGAAAAAAGTTGGCCAGCTCACCATGCAGGTGGATTGGTTGAAAAAAAAATCTGAAGAAACACTTGGACCTGACTACGAGAGTAAATTTAGTCCAAAACCTTTTGAAGACTAAAGAACTTCCAGTTAAAACAGGAGCTACACTTCTTGATATCAATCGTACCAGTGTTTATTACAAGGGCATGCCCATATCTCAGGAGGAGTTGGATTGCAAATCGATCATAGATCGATTACACACGGATAATCCGGCCTGGGGAGCACGACAACTGTCTGCTCAACTGAAGAAGCGTGGGCATCAGGTTGGTCGCCGGAAAACGCGCCGTTATATGAATGAAATGGGGATTGATCCAATTTATCCAAAAATGAACCTTTCTAAACGTATGCGACAGGCTAAAGTCTGCCCGTATCTGCTACGTAACGCCGTTATCGACCGTCCAAATCAGGCATGGTCAATCGACATTACATACATCCCCATTAAGCGTGGATTTCTGTATCTGACCGCTGTGATTGACTGGTACAGCCGCTGTATCGTTGGCTGGGAAGTCGATGATACTCTGGATACCAGAATGGTCATAACTGCGTTAAAAAAGGCGTTTATAGTGGCAAAACCTGTTATCCTGAATTCAGATCAGGGCTGTCAGTTTACAAGCAATGAGTACATGAATTTCCTCAAAGAGAACCAGATCCGTCAAAGCATGGATGGTAAAAGCCGGTGGGCTGACAATATCATGATTGAACGATGGTTCCGAAGCTTCAAGTACGAGGAAGCATATCTGACCCAATATAACAATATCAGAGAAGCACGGAAGGCAATCGGTAAATATGTGCACACTTACAACTTTGAACGTTGTCATTCTGCACTCAATAAGCAAACACCGGCATCCTGCTATTATCCGATTCTGTTACTGGATGATCATGCAGCCTAAGGGGGGATTTTCTCCCCTACCCAGTTACATATATCAGTTCATTATAAAAAGCTTAGATTTTTGTCTTGACAACTGAACCACTATATTGTATAATAGGAATTGAAGTTAAATTAGATGCTAAAAATTTGTAATTAAGAAGGAGGGATTCGTCATGTTGGTATTCCAAATGCGTAATGTAGATAAAACATCTACTGTTTTGAAACAGACTAAAAACAGTGATTACGCAGATAAATAAATACGTTAGATTAATTCCTACCAGTGACTAATCTTATGACTTTTTAAACAGATAACTAAAATTACAAACAAATCGTTTAACTTCTGTATTTATTTATAGATGTAATCACTTCAGGAGTGATTACATGAACAAAAATATAAAATATTCTCAAAACTTTTTAACGAGTGAAAAAGTACTCAACCAAATAATAAAACAATTGAATTTAAAAGAAACCGATACCGTTTACGAAATTGGAACAGGTAAAGGGCATTTAACGACGAAACTGGCTAAAATAAGTAAACAGGTAACGTCTATTGAATTAGACAGTCATCTATTCAACTTATCGTCAGAAAAATTAAAACTGAACATTCGTGTCACTTTAATTCACCAAGATATTCTACAGTTTCAATTCCCTAACAAACAGAGGTATAAAATTGTTGGGAATATTCCTTACCATTTAAGCACACAAATTATTAAAAAAGTGGTTTTTGAAAGCCATGCGTCTGACATCTATCTGATTGTTGAAGAAGGATTCTACAAGCGTACCTTGGATATTCACCGAACACTAGGGTTGCTCTTGCACACTCAAGTCTCGATTCAGCAATTGCTTAAGCTGCCAGCGGAATGCTTTCATCCTAAACCAAAAGTAAACAGTGTCTTAATAAAACTTACCCGCCATACCACAGATGTTCCAGATAAATATTGGAAGCTATATACGTACTTTGTTTCAAAATGGGTCAATCGAGAATATCGTCAACTGTTTACTAAAAATCAGTTTCATCAAGCAATGAAACACGCCAAAGTAAACAATTTAAGTACCGTTACTTATGAGCAAGTATTGTCTATTTTTAATAGTTATCTATTATTTAACGGGAGGAAATAATTCTATGAGTCGCTTTTGTAAATTTGGAAAGTTACACGTTACTAAAGGGAATGTAGATAAATTATTAGGTATACTACTGACAGCTTCCAAGGAGCTAAAGCGCTCGGGACCCCATTAAGTATTTTTAAAAGCATGGTCGCAAGTTTCACTAGCAGCCATGCTTTTATTGAATCATTGTAGGACATTTTAAAGATAATTGCCCACTTTAAAATTAAACATGTGCTTAGAATCGTTCTAGGCAACACCAATAACAATCACTAATCACAAGTGATTTGTGATTAATCACTTGTGATTTACAAGGTGTAACGATATAATTAAATGGAAAACGTGCAAAATATTTACATAAACAGGAGGGAGAAACTTGGAACTAGCATTTAGAGAAAGCTTAAAAAAGATGAGAGGTACCAAATCAAAAGAAAAATTCTCCCAAGAATTAGAAATGAGTAGATCAAATTATTCATTGATTGAATCAGGAAAATCAGATCCGACATTAAAAACATTGGAACGAATTGCAGAATTGACAAACTCAACCTTAGTTATTGACTTAATTCCTAATGAATTAGAACAAGTAGAGTTGCAAATAGAAGAAGAGAAGCAATGATTGTCGTTAATATATTTAACGAAATTGTTGCTTATTTTTTTTAAAAGCGGTATACTAGATATAACGAAACAACGAACTGAATAAAGAATACAAAAAAAGAGCCACGACCAACTTATTTTCCGCCAAGAAAATAAGTTGCGAGCCTTAATTGATTACCACCAATCAATTAAAGAAGTCGAGACCCGAAATTTGGTAAAGTATTTAATTACTTTATTAATCAGATACTTAAATATCTGTAAACCCATTATATCGGGTTTTTGAGGGAATTTCAAGTCTTTAAGAAGATACCAGGCAATCAATTAAGAAAAACTTAGTTGATTGCTCTTTGTTGTGATTCAACTTTGATCGTAGCTTCTAACTAATTAATTTTCGTAAGAAGGAGAACAGCTGAATGAATATCCCTTTTGTTGTAGAAACTGTGCTTCATGACGGCTTGTTAAAGTACAAATTTAAAAATAGTAAAATTCGCTCAATCACTACCAAGCCAGGTAAAAGCAAAGGGGCTATTTTTGCGTATCGCTCAAAAAAAAGCATGATTGGCGGACGTGGCGTTGTTCTGACTTCCGAAGAAGCGATTCACGAAAATCAAGATACATTTACGCATTGGACACCAAACGTTTATCGTTATGGTACGTATGCAGACGAAAACCGTTCATACACGAAAGGACATTCTGAAAACAATTTAAGACAAATCAATACCTTCTTTATTGATTTTGATATTCACACGGCAAAAGAAACTATTTCAGCAAGCGATATTTTAACAACAGCTATTGATTTAGGTTTTATGCCTACGTTAATTATCAAATCTGATAAAGGTTATCAAGCATATTTTGTTTTAGAAACGCCAGTTTATGTGACTTCAAAATCAGAATTTAAATCTGTCAAAGCAGCCAAAATAATCTCGCAAAATATCCGAGAATATTTTGGAAAGTCTTTGCCAGTTGATCTAACGTGCAATCATTTTGGGATTGCTCGTATACCAAGAACGGACAATGTAGAATTTTTTGATCCCAATTACCGTTATTCTTTCAAAGAATGGCAAGATTGGTCTTTCAAACAAACAGATAATAAGGGCTTTACTCGTTCAAGTCTAACGGTTTTAAGCGGTACAGAAGGCAAAAAACAAGTAGATGAACCCTGGTTTAATCTCTTATTGCACGAAACGAAATTTTCAGGAGAAAAGGGTTTAATAGGGCGTAATAACGTCATGTTTACCCTCTCTTTAGCCTACTTTAGTTCAGGCTATTCAATCGAAACGTGCGAATATAATATGTTTGAGTTTAATAATCGATTAGATCAACCCTTAGAAGAAAAAGAAGTGATTAAACTTGTTAGAAGTGCCTATTCAGAAAACTATCAAGGGGCTAATAGGGAATACATTACCATTCTTTGCAAAGCTTGGGTATCAAGTGATTTAACCAGTAAAGATTTATTTGTCCGTCAAGGGTGGTTTAAATTCAAGAAAAAAAGAAGTGAACGTCAACGTGTTCATTTGTCAGAATGGAAAGAAGATTTAATGGCTTATATTAGCGAAAAAAGTGATGTATACAAGCCTTATTTGGTGACGACTAAAAAAGAGATTAGAGAAGCGCTAGGCATTCCTGAGCGGACATTAGATAAATTGCTGAAGGTACTGAAGGCGAATCAGGAAATTTTCTTTAAGATTAAACCAGGAAGAAATGGTGGCATTCAACTTGCTAGTGTTAAATCATTGTTGCTATCGATCATTAAAGTAAAAAAAGAAGAAAAAGAAAGCTATATAAAGGCGCTGTCAGAGTTTTTTGACTTAGAACATACATTCATTCAAGAGACTTTAAACAAGCTAGCAGAACGCCCAAAAACGGACACACAACTCGATTTGTTTAGCTATGATACAGGCTGAGTTTATGGAAGAAGTTTTAATTGATGATAATATGGTTTTTGATATTGATAATTTAAAAGGATTTCTTAATGATACCAGTTCATTTGGGTTTATAGCTAAAGAAAATAATAAAATTATAGGATTTGCATATTGCTATACACTTTTAAGACCTGATGGAAAAACAATGTTTTATTTACACTCAATAGGAATGTTACCTAACTATCAAGACAAAGGTTATGGTTCAAAATTATTATCTTTTATTAAGGAATATTCTAAAGAGATTGGTTGTTCTGAAATGTTTTTAATAACTGATAAAGGTAATCCTAGAGCTTGCCATGTATATGAAAAATTAGGTGGTAAAAATGATTATAAAGA